>NZ_CAURKP010000079.1:0-24214 GCF_963525155.1 uncultured Rhodococcus sp. | reverse complement strand
TCGGGCGCGAGTCCTCCACTGTCCGAAGGTAATCCCGGTATCGGCGACAAAGGCTCGCATCAAGGTCTTGGAACTGACCCCGAGTTCGCCCGCCCACTCCCCAAGCGTCCGTGAGTCTGCCGGATCGGCAAGGATGCGGGCAGAAACCGAACTCGCCGCAGCATTGCGAGGAACCGCGAGGACGTCGTGCCGTTCGGGGGCTGAAGCAAGAATGTCGTAGAGCAACTCCTGACTCATCAATCGCCGAGCATCGTCGATGGTCCGATCGGCGAGATGCCGCAGCAATTGAGCAGACAAAGCATCGACTTCGAGAACCAGTGGCTGAGTCCACCTGGGCCCGCCAGGGCGTAGATCCGGACGCGCATAAGCCGCGATCATGCACCCCTCCGTCAGAAGTGTCATGTCGTGGAGAACGGTGCCCGGCAACCAGACCAAGTGCTCGCCGTGCAGGTGCCACACATTGCCTCCGGCAGCGATCTGCATGGTCCCTTCACTCATCCAGGCGATCTGATGCTCGGGGTGTCGATGAGCTCCGTACGCAGTCACTCCGTCGACGACGTTGGTGTAGACCTGAAAATCTTTGAATGTCCGTCCGCGACTATCGGGCAGCGCTAGCAAGGACTTTGGGCGAGTCGAGTACTCGATAGTGGACATTTTGCGTCTTTCTGGGCGTATCCGAGTCCATCCTGAAGGATGGACCGACGATCCTGCAAAGGTTAGCCTCACTTTATTGCTGACGCGACCAGTTCAGCACTTCATGCGGAGCTCAGATCATTCGCCCACCACTCCGAAGGAGCATGCACGTGCCCTCACGTAGCACCCGAATCCTCGCCGCCCTACTCACGACGGCCGCGATCATCGGGTTCTCGACTGCCTGCGGAACCTCGCAAGGCGTCGACACCGCATCAGCGCCCCAGAGCAACGACGCATTCCCCGTGACGATCGAGCACGCACTGGGTGCGACGACAATCGACGCCGCACCACAGCGCGTCGTCACACTCGGATACACCGATCACGAACCACTGCTTGCCCTGGGAGTTGAACCCGTCGGCATGGCCGAATGGTGGGGGTCCGGCATGGATGAAAGCTGGCCGTGGACGAAGGATTACTGGAAGGGAAAGACTCCGACCTACATCAACAGCGGCGGAGACTTCAACTTCGAGCAAATCGCCTCCCTCGCACCAGATCTGATCCTCGCGCTGTACGCCGACATCGACACGGAAACCTACAAGAAGCTGACCTCGATTGCGCCGACTGTCGCACAGAGCAAGGACTACGACGCATACACAACGCCGTGGACCGACATGACGCTCACCGCCGGGCGCGCCCTCGGCAAAGGACCACAAGCTCAGCAACTGATCACGGACACCGAAAACGCGTTTGCCGCCGCTCGCGCTGCACACCCGGAGTTTGCCGGGCAAACCGCAACGATCGTCAACCTCGACACTCCCGAGGGATACGTGTTCTCGTCGCACGACCCACGCGGCATTTTCCTCTCGTCACTCGGGTTCACCCTCCCCCCGACGGTCGACGCATTCGTCGGCGACCAGTTCGGTGACTGGCTGCCGAACGAGCGATACGACATCCTCGAACCCGTTGATCGTTTGATCGTGATGGCCGATCCGGAGGGAGAGAAGGCCCTCGCCGGCAACACTCTCTACCAGCGGCTACCCGCTGTGAAGAACGGAAATGCGATAGTCGTGCGGTACACCGCAGATCCACCCGTCGGCGCGGCGATGTCCGGCAATACCGTCCTGAGCATTCCGTATGCCATCGACCAACTGACAGCCACGTTGTCGAAGTAAACAACAGGGCAGGTATCGAAAATATGTTCGAAGAGTGTTAGCCTCGGGGTTAGGAAGCACTCACGGACATCGAGGATCACCATGGACGAGGTACCGGACACCGCGTTAGATCTGGCTCGACTGGTCGACGAGCTGACGGTTCTCGACCAGCGACGCGTCGACATCGGCGAGAGTTTGGTTCATCTCGAGTACCTCTACTCCCAGATGGGCGCACGGCAACAGGCAGATGCTGCCCGAAAAGCCTTCCAGGAGAAGTACGTCGGACGAATCTACGAACTCGCAGACGGCCTGCGAACCTGAAAAGGGGTTGCACACAACCACTGACCGAGCGCATGGTCATTCCTGCACGACACACCGGACCGATCGGTTCGGCTGTGAACTATGTGGGAGAAATCTGATGGAGAAGATCACCAAGAGGCTGTGGAACTGGGCATCGATACTCGACGAGAACACTCGCGAGCAAGCGCTGCGCACGTCCCAGATGCCTTTTGTCCGTCCACATCTGGCATTGATGCCGGATGCGCACCTCGGTGCGGGAGCGACGGTGGGTTCGGTCATTCCGACGGAAGGCGCAATCATGCCCGCCGCCGTCGGAGTCGATATCGGCTGCGGAATGATCGCGGTCAAAACCCAGTTCAACGCACGCGACCTTCAAGGCCGCGACCTGAGCGTACTTCGCCACAGCATCGAACGCTCCGTTCCGCTCTCGGCAGGTGTCTACAACAAGACGCTGAGCGACACGGCGAAAATCCGCATCGCAGAACTCGAGGCAATGGCGGGCGATCGCCTGGCCTTCTACGACAAGTTCAAGAACAACTGGAGGTTTCAGCTCGGAACGCTGGGCTCTGGTAACCACTTCATCGAGGTGACACTCGATGAAAGCGACGGCGTCTGGCTGTTCCTGCACTCGGGAAGCCGCGGTATCGGAAACAAGCTCGCGCAGCATCACATCAAGATCGCCAAGGACTTGTGCGAGCGGTGGTACATCAACCTTCCCGATCCGGATCTTGCCTACCTGGTCGAGAAGACACCCGAATTCGACTCGTACATCACCGATCTCAACTGGGCTCAGCACTTCGCTCTGCTCAACCGCGAAGAGATGATGGACCGCGTCGTGAAGGACTTCGCGCATTTCATGGGAGACGGCAAGCCCGCGATCATCGACGAAGTCGAGCGGATCAACTGCCACCACAACTTCACCCAGAAGGAGTTCCACATGGGCAGGGGTGTGTGGCTGAGTCGTAAGGGTGCGATCAAGGCAGACGAGGGCACGCCCGGGCTCATCCCCGGTTCGATGGGGACGGCGAGTTACGTCGTCGTCGGGAAGGGAAACGTACCGTCGTTCAAGTCCAGCCCCCACGGCGCGGGTCGGGTGTACGGACGTAACCAGGCACGCAAGACCTTCACCATCGAAGATCTCGACAAGGCAATGGTCGGCATCGAATACAAGCGTTCCGCGGCGTTCCTCGACGAGATCCCGGGTGCGTACAAGGACATCGACGTCGTGATGGACGACGCGAAGGACTTGGTCGAGATTCGACACACGCTGCGTCAGATTGTGAACGTCAAGGGCAACTGACCCCGCACAACTCCGCGAAATACGAAGTGCCCCCCCCCTATACGCGGGGCACGTCGTTGTCGAGATAATTCCCGCAAGCGCAGATCATTCAGGAAGGCGCAGATCCGGCTTGTCCAGCTCTTCGATGTTGACGTCCTTGAAGGTCACGACGCGTACGTATTTCACGAATCGCGCCGGGCGGTACATGTCCCACACCCAGGCGTCGGACATCCGCAGCTCGAAGTAGATCTCCCCGTCTGAATTGTGGGGCAGCAACTCGACCGTGTTGGCCAGGTAGAAACGTCGTTCGGTCTCCACGACGTAGGAGAACTGTCCGACGATGTCCCGGTATTCACGGTAGAGCGACAGCTCCATCTCGGTTTCGTACTTCTCGAGATCCTCGGCACTCATCGGTTTAGCCAGTCCTCCCAGTTCGTCTGAACGTCCATCATCCCGTACGGCCCGCGCGTTGTTCCAACCGGACTCCCGCAGCCACCACGTTGGCATAGGTCATGCGGTGCTCGGGGCACGGCCCCAGCTCGTCGAGTGCGTCCATGTGCAGTGGCGTGCTGTATCCCTTGTGAATCGCGAAGCCGTATCCGGGATGAGTGTCGTCCATCTCGGTCATCACACGATCTCGGGTCACCTTCGCGAGAACGCTTGCCGCAGCGATACATGCAGCGGCGCCGTCACCGCCGATGACGGGTAGCGACGGAGCCGTCAGACCCGGAACCCGGAATCCGTCGGTGAGAACGTAGCCCGGTTCGAGTTCGAGGCCCGCAACTGCTCGCCGCATCCCCTCGATGTTGGCGACGTGGATGCCGATCTGATCGACTTCCGCAGCGGGAACAGAGATGACACTCCACGCCAAAGCCAAGCGCTTGATCGCCGGGAAAAGCTCCTCGCGCGCACGTTCGGTCAGCTTCTTCGAATCGTCGAGCCGCGCGAGGGCTGCTTGCGGTTTCGGCGCCAGGACACACGCTGCAATGACAAGTGGACCAGCGCACGCTCCGCGACCGGCTTCGTCGACGCCGGCGACCGGACCGAGTCCGGTTCGCGCCAACGCAGACTCCATCGTCCGCAGACCTGCCGATCTGCGAATGACAACGCGAGGGGGCCAACTACTCACTGTCTCTGCCTACTCGGAACTACGCGAATCCATTTGTGCGGTCCGACAACTCAGTTGCCCTGAATATCAGGCGCATCGATGCCGCCCATTCGCGACGGGGGAAGAACGATGAAACGAGCTTGACCGATGATGTTGTCGATCGGGACGGTTCCCTGGAACTCGTCGTCGACGTGGTAGCGCGAGTCGGCGGAATTGCTGCGGTTGTCACCCATGACCCACACGTGGCCCTCGGGAACGGTGATCGGCCCGAAGCAGCGGCCCGACTTCAGTTCGGTGTCACACGTCTGTGTTCCCGGGGTGAACGGGAAATCCATCTTGATGTACGGCTCGTCTAGCGGCTTGCCGTCGACCAGGACTCGGCCCTGATCGTCGCAGCATTCGACGGTCTGGCCGCCGGTAGCGATCACTCGCTTGACCAAGTCGTTCTCGTCCGGCGGAACGAGGCCGACCCACGAACCGACCTCTTGAATGCCGCGGACGACAACGTTGTCGGACCGATTGGACACATATTTCGTGTTCCACGAATCGGGTCCCTTGAAGACGACGACGTCGCCGGGTTCCGGATCGCCGAAGCGGTATCCGATCTTCTCCACCACGATGCGGTCACCGGTACATCCTGCACAGCCGTGCAGTGTCGGTTCCATCGACTCGGATGGGATGAGAAAAACTCTGAAGACAAATGCCTGAAGGACGATGCTGAGTACCAGCGCTACGCCGATCAGAACAGGGAGTTCTCGCAGAAACGATCGCTGTTTCTTCTGCGGCCGATGTGAGGTCGGTTCCGCGGAACCGCTTGATCCCTCGTGATTCTCGGGTCCGGACGACAATGCCTGCTCCTTCGAAGAATCTGCCACAGAAACCAGATTAGCCCGACACCGCGCGTACGCGGTGCCGGGCTCATCGGAAAGATCAGCGCTTTTCCTTGATCTTCGCCTTCTTGCCACGAAGCTCACGGAGGTAGTACAGCTTGGCGCGACGGACGTCACCGCGGGTCAGAACCTCGATGGAGGCCAGCGTGGGGCTGTGAACCGGGAAGGTGCGCTCGACGCCGACGCCGAAGGAGACCTTACGGACGGTGAAGGTCTCGCGAACGCCGCCGCCCTGGCGACGAATAACGACGCCCTTGAAGACCTGCACGCGCTCCTTGGAGCCTTCGATAACCTTGACGTTCACGTTGAGCGTGTCGCCGGGACGGAACTCGGGGATGTCGTCGCGGAGCGACTTTTTGTCCAGGAAGTCCAGGGTGTTCATATGTCATCCTTGTATTTCGCAGGAGCAGAGGAACCGAGCGGCACGCGTTTCGGTCTCCCGAAACGGCGCTCGTCTGGTTCGTGCCCAGATCAAGTGCTGCTGCCTGGTCCAGGCAACCCGTCCATTGTGCCAGACGCGGATACCAGCGGGGAAATCGGTGGCGGCGGAGCTGCGTGGATGGTGTGGTCCAGTTCCTGCTCGGCCGCGGTCATCGCATGTTCGACGCTCGGCGATCCGGCAATCAGATCCTGAACGTAGATCTTGGCCCGGATGACGGGCCGACGCCATTTCCGTTCACGTTCGAGCGCGCGGTTCATCCGTTTCGGCTTGCGCGTGTACCGCCAGCGAGCCCACGGTGCACCCGGCCGGCTCAGGCGAACCGCTCCGATTACCAGCAACGGGAAAACGAACAGACCGACGAGCCCCGTCCAGATCTTCCCCTTGAGAATCACGATGGCTGCCAAGGCGAAGTTGATCAACGCGACGAAAACGAAGACCAACTTGATCCACGGATCGCGTTCTTCACGAAATCCGGCGACGTCGAGAAGTTCGAGCGGGCGGAAACCCAGCAGCACCAGGCCGGTCACGGCGATCGCGACGAAAACCGCATCCACCGAGGTCCGACCTTGTTCGGACCAGTACACATCCTTCAGATAGAAGATCAGTGCGAACTCGTCGAGCACCAACGCCGCACCCATACCGAAGATCGCCGCCAGGACGGCACCGGTGGTCTGCGAACCATCGACGTAGACCGCGATCAACGCACCACCGGAGATCATCATGGCGATCACACCGAACACGACGTGATGCACATGCTGGCCTCCGGGCGCGATGTTGCCCGGCCACCATTTCACCTGCGCGCGAATCATCCGGACGCTGAGGCGGATGAAAAGGAAGGCGGACAGGAACCCGAGCAGGAAGAACAGCAACGGCAATCGGCCATGGGCGATGATCTCGCGCTCGAGCCACTCCCGCATCACTGTCCTCCCTTCACCGAATTCATGATCCGACCCTGATCGGATTCATACCGCCAACCGACTCGATTGTGACGATACGGACTTCGAAAACCCGGCGGACGGATTTACTTGCCGAAGCCCGCCTTGCGCAGAGCGTCGGCCATCGACCCGGCAGCAGGCGCGCGGTTGTCCGGTCGCTGCTCGCGTCCGCCCTGGCGTCCGCCGCCACCTCGTTGCTGACCCTGCCCCTGACGCTGGCCCTGCGGCTGGCCCTGACGCTGAGGTTGCCCACCTCGCTGGCCTTCGGACTTGCGGGGCGCTCCCACCTCGTCGTCGAGACGCAGCGTCAGCCCGATGCGTTGGCGTGCCTCGTCCACTTCGAGGACCTTCACCTTGACGACGTCACCTGACTTGACGACCTCGCGTGGGTCCTTGACGAAGTTGTGTGACATCGCCGAGACGTGAACCAGACCGTCCTGATGAACTCCGATGTCGACGAAGGCACCGAAGGCTGCGACGTTGGTGACCACGCCTTCGAGAGTCATGCCGGGCTTGAGATGCGCGACCTTCTCGATACCTGCGGCAAAGGTTGCGGTCTTGAATTCGGGTCGTGGATCTCGTCCCGGCTTCTCCAACTCGGAGATGATGTCGGTGACGGTCGGTAGACCGAATCGCTCGTCGACGTAGTCGGACGCCTTGACCGATCGAAGTGCCTGCGAGTTTCCGATCACGGTGCGCACGTCCCCCCCTGCACTCGCAACGATCTTGCGAACCACCGGATATGCCTCCGGGTGGACGCTCGACGCATCGAGAGGGTCGTCGCCGTCGGTGATCCGCAGGAAGCCTGCGCACTGCTCGAATGCCTTGGGTCCCAGGCGGGAGACATCCTTGAGACCCTTGCGGGATTTGAACGGACCGTTCTGGTCCCGATGCGCGACGATGCTCTCTGCAAGGGATCCTGCAATTCCGGACACCCGAGCAAGCAGCGGCACGGACGCGGTGTTGACGTCGACGCCGACCGAGTTGACGGCATCCTCGACGACGGCGTCGAGGGAACGCGAGAGCAGCGATTCGGTGATGTCGTGCTGGTACTGACCGACGCCGATGGACTTGGGATCGATCTTGACCAACTCCGCCAACGGATCCTGCAAGCGACGCGCAATGGACACCGCACCGCGAATCGAGACGTCGAGGTCGGGAAGTTCCTGCGACGCGTAGGCCGAAGCCGAGTACACCGATGCGCCTGCCTCGGAGACGACGATCTTGGTCAGGTTGGGCGCGCCGGTCTTCTTGATCAGTTCGGTAGCGAGCGTGTCGGTCTCGCGTGAGGCCGTGCCGTTGCCGATGGCGATCAGTTCGACGCCGTGTTCGGCGACCAGTCCGGCAAGCGTCGCGAGAGCCGCGTCCCACTTGTTCTGCGGCTGGTGCGGGTAAATCGTCTCGTAGGCAACAACTTTGCCGGTTCCGTCGACGACGGCAACCTTCGTTCCGGTGCGGAATCCGGGGTCGAGTCCCATGGTGGGTCGGGCGCCGGCGGGAGCTGCGAGGAGTAGATCCTTGAGGTTGGTGGCGAAGACGTCGACGGCGTCCTTTTCGGCCGACTGCCGCAGACGCATCCGAGTGTCGATACCGAGCGTGACGGCGAACTTCGTCTTCCACGCCCACTTGACGGTGTCGAGAAGCCACCCGTCGGCGGCCCGACCACGGTCGGCGATCTCGAACCGCGACGCGATGCGGCCTTCGTAGACCGTGCGCTCCCCCGGCGCGAGTTCTTCGGTGTCTGCCGCCATGTTGAGCGACAGCACTTCTTCCTTCTCGCCGCGCAGGACGGCGAGGATGCGGTGCGAGGGCAATTTGGAGAACGGTTCCGAGAACTCGAAGTAGTCAGCAAACTTCGAGCCATCGGTTTCCTTGCCCTTGCGGACCGAGGAGACGACCTGGCCGCGATTCCACATCAGCTCACGCAATTCACCGACCAGATCGGCGTCCTCGGCGAAGCGCTCGACGAGGATCGACCGGGCACCGTCGAGTTGCTCGTCCGAATACTGCGCGGGATCGGTGGTGGGATCTCCGATGAGAGCATCGGCGACGGGCTCGTGGCCGGCCTCGCGGGCGATCTGCGCCTTGGTGCGCCGCTTCGGCTTGAAGGGGAGGTAGATGTCCTCCAGCCGCGCTTTCGTCTCGGCCAGCATGATCTGACCGCGCAGTTGATCGTCGAGTTTGCCCTGAGAGTCGATCTCCGTGAGCACGGCGTCACGACGGTCGTCGAGCTCGCGGAGATACCGCAGCCGCTCGTCCAGGAGTCGCAGCTGGGCGTCGTCGAGCGTGCCGGTGACTTCCTTGCGGTACCGGGCGATGAAGGGCACCGTGGCTCCGCCGTCGAGAAGGTCGACTGCTGCTGCAACCTGGCCTTCGCGGACGTCGAGTTCCTCGGCAATGCGCTGGTTCACGGTCTTGAGAATCACGAGATCCGACCCTACCGCTATCCTGAGACAAGAAGATCGGCAACAGTGCCGTGTCAGGGCTACCGGGGGAAACAGATGAGTACGCGGTACGTCCGGATTGCCGCAATGGTGGCCGCAGTTACTTTTGCGGCCTCGTGCAGCGGTGGACAGAACCCGGATGATCCGATGCAGACCCCCGCCTTTCCCGACACCAATGTTCCGGTAGCCGAGACCCTCGACGGCCGTCTGGGACAGGCTCAGGTGGCTGCGCTCGGGCGTGGTGCGGACGTCTCCATCGCCATCCTCGACCGCTCCTCGGACAAGTACCTCGACGTCGCCGGTGACCAGCAGATCGAAACAGCCTCGGTGGCAAAACTTTTCATCGCCGAGGATCTACTTCATCAGGATGCGCGCGGTGAGCGACCCATCACGGACGACGATCGCACCCTCATGGCGGCGATGCTCGAATCCTCCGACGACACCGCAGCCAACCTCCTGTGGGACGAGGTCGGCGGCCAAGAGGTGATCACCCGCGTCGCCGAGCGTTACGCACTGACCGCGACGACGCCGCCCTGGGACGGAATGTGGTGGAACACCGAAACCACGACACGTGACCTGGTCACCTTCTACAGCGGTGTCCTCGACGACTCCGATCAACTCGGACCTGAACGGGTCGAGCAGTTCGTCGAGTACCTGCGGCAATCCACTCCCGAAGGAACCGACGGTTACGACCAGAGGTTCGGATTGCCCGAGGCCTTGTTCGGCGAGCCTGTCATAGGAGTCAAACAGGGCTGGATGTGCTGTGTCGAGGACAAGTGGATCCATCTGTCCACCGGCATCGTCGGTGACGACAACCGATACATCATCGCGATCGGTTCGCGAGAAGACGTCCAGTACACGGACGAGGACAGCTTCTATCCCGACACCTCGTTCACCGATGCCGTCGACGACGAAAGTGCACTGCACGCACGCGACACGGTCACCGGCGTCACGCAGATTCTCTTCCCGAGCGGAAGCATCGACGACTGGGCAGCGGCATCCACGACCGCGGATTCGGCGATGCCCGAAGCTTCCGGGCCCTGATTCGATCCACGCGGTCGTGTTCGTCCTCAAGCCTGCTTGTACTCGAGCACCGAACCGATGACACGGTCCTGTTGTTCGAACGTAAGCATGGGCCACAGCGGCAGTCGAAGGATCGACGCGGAGAACTCGGCACTACGCACGCACGGCTGCGGTGTTCGTCCGTAGCGCACACCGGCCGCACTCGTATCGAGCGGAACGTAGTGGAACGGCGCCACGATTCCGTCACCGGCAAGGTGCCGAATCAAGCCGTCACGGCTCTCTTCGGTCGGCATCTTGAGATAGAACAGGTGCGCAGTGTGCTCGCGATCATCGGGCACCGCCATGGGCACGACACCGTTCGCGGCCGCCCACTCGCCCAGACTCACGCTGTAGGCGTCCCAGACGCGATGCCTCGCCGCCTGAATCGCGTCGAACTCAGAGAGTTGTGCGTCGAGGACGGCGGCATTGAGTTCACTGGGCAGATAACTCGACCCGATGTCCTGCCACGAATACTTGTCGACCTGCCCGCGCAGGAAACGCGCACGGTCGGTCCCCTTCTCACGGATGATTTCGGCGCGAGTCATCAACTGATCGTCGGAGAGCAACAGCGCGCCGCCCTCACCGCAGTGAACGTTCTTGGTGTCGTGAAAACTCTGCGTTCCGATAGTTCCGATGGTGCCGAGCGAGCGCCCGCGCCACTTTCCGCCGAGCCCGTGGGCGTTGTCTTCGATCAACGCAACGCCGTGGAGTTCCGCGAGGTCGAGGAGAGGTTCCATGTCCGCGGCGACTCCGCCGTAATGCATGACCAGTACAGCTTTGGTGCGTTCGGTGATCGCCGCCGCGACGCACGCCGGGTCGATGTTGCCGGTACTCGGATCGATGTCGACGAAAACAACAGTGGCCCCGCGCAACGCGACGGCGGTCGCCGCCGAACTGAACGCGAAGCTCGGAACTATTACCTCGTCGCCCGGGCCCAATTCGAGCAGCAGCGCACCCAATTCGAGTGCATGCGTGCACGAGGTGGTCAGCAGAGCATGCGTGGATCCGGTGATCGCCTTGAGCGCTGCAGTCGCGGACTTGGTGAAACGTCCGTCACCGTGAATGTGGTCGGACTCCAGAACCGTTGCCAGATTCGACAATTCGTTCGATGCCCGATAGGGGCGGGAGAAGATGATGCGATCAGTGCTCACGACTACGCCGATCGATCGAGGTTCCGGGCCGCGGGGAGTCGACAGTCAGATACAGCGGCTTTCCGACAAGGACGTGCAGTGCCACACCGAGATATTCGGCAATGAGCCCGAGCGAGAACAGGATCGCACCCGAACAGACCAGCAGCGCCATGATGATCGACGCCCATCCTTCGGGATCATTGTTGTCGCCGGTCATGGCGCCGATGAAGATCACCGCGGCCATGATCACACCGGCCGACGCCAGGGTGACTCCGAGCAGGCTGACCAGACGCAGACCGCGTGTTCCGCTACACAACACCATCTTCCAGAACAACGAGAACAAACGGCGGTAGTTGTACCCGGATTCTTCGCGGCCTTCGGCTCGAAGTGTCACCGGCGCCGTGGCCGTGTTACCGACAACCCACGTCAGCGCAACGTCCAGATACACGCCGTTGGCCGCGACGCCGGCCAACTGTCGGCCGATGTCACCGCGGATCAGGCGGTAACTTTCGAATCTCGTCGAATCAGGGAACGCGAATACCGTCGCCAAGACGATCTTTGCGCCGCGCGAGGTCAGGTTCCGCAAGAATCCGTGCGGGCGTGTGTTCGTGGGTTTGGAATACACGAGATCGGATCGCTCCGTCAGCGCGGTGTCGAGGAAAGCCCCGATGTGCACCGGGTCGTGCTGGCCGTCCTCGTCCATCGTCACGATCCACTGTCCAGTTGCAGCGGCCATGCCGGCGATGGTCGCCGCGTCCTGGCCGTAGTTGCGGCTGAGCCACACGACACGCACCTGCTCGAAACGGCGCTCCAATTCGAGTAACACGACGTCGGAGCGGTCCGGGCCGTTGTCGTGAACCAGCACGATCTCGTCGACGGAGAACTGCGCTCCACCGGGCGTCGCACTCGGTGTGCCCAGGCCGTCCAACTCCTCGACGAGCGCCGTGATCGTCTTTTCGCCCTGATAAACGGGCACTACGACGGAAATCGAGTGCACTCGCTTCCACTCCCTTCAGGGGGCTCGACTGGCGCCGAGAGACAGGCACGATCGGGCCCACACCGTCGCGAACTTTAACACGCAGAGATGTCTTGACTTCGGATGCCGGCGGCGCGTGACGCGCTCGCGTCTCCGTACGCCCCACCTGCCCTGTTAAGGTCTGGAACTCGTGGTGGAAACTCGCACTCTCGCCCGGGCAGACGTGTACAAGTGGGGCGCCGTCACGGCGATCGGTGTCATCGCCGGTTATCTGGCCGTGGTGCTCGCGAATGCTCGTCACTTCTACACCGACGACACCGAGTCCCAATACGCGCCGCTGTGGGTCATGCTCGGCCGCAGTCTGCGAGAAGGACACCTCCCGGTGCTCGTCCCCGAGAACTGGATGGCGGGCAACTACGCGATCGAGGAAGCAGGCCTTCTCAATCCACCGCAACTCCTGATCGACCTGATCGCACCGTCCTTCGACAACCTGGCGTTGTACGCGACGATCGTGAAGTTGATCTTCGCGATCATCCTTGCACTCGGCGTCTATCGGATCTGCCTCGAGTACGGCTCGAAGCCCACGTGGGCTGCCGTCGCCGGCGTCTCGATTCCGTTCACCGGTTTCCTGCTGTTCTTCGACTCGGCCAGTTGGATGACTGCCTTCACCGGCACTGCCTGGATGGTTCAGGCGTGGGCGTCGGCAATCCGCTACGCCCGAGGTAAGAGCGGTCCGATCCCGACCTTCGTGTTCTTGTATCTCGCGATGTCGGTCCAATATGTTTTCCCCGCAGTCGAATCCGGCTTGATGATCGGCGCGGTCGCAATCGGCGAAGTTGTCTATCAGCGGCGTTGGCTGCCGTCACTGCGGCTTCTGGCGGTGTCCGCGTGTGCCGCTCTGGCCGGTCTCGCGACGTATCTGCCGAGCCTGCTCACCGCGGACGTCACCTGGCGCGGTGCATCCGAAGTCAAGAACGATGCATTCCTCGCCGTCCCGTGGTCGGAATCGCTGAACGCGAGCCTGCCGAGCACGATGCCCGCGTTCACCTCGTGGTGGGGATACATCCAGACCATGCCCATGGTCTACATCGCCTGGTTCCTCATACCCGCCCTGGCATTCATCGACTGGGGCAAGGCACGCGCCGCGGCACGCGAATTGACCGCCGTCGGGATCTTCACGGTCGCCGTCCTCATGTGGACTGCCGGGCCGAGCACGATCGGCCCACTGCGGTGGCCCGCGCGCGTACTTCCGATGGTGGCCATCGGACTCCTGCTTCTGGTGTGCATCCTGCTCGGGCGTTACGCCACGACCGACAAGTTGCGCGGGCGCTGCGTTGCAGCGGGAATCCTCGTGGGCCTGCTTCTGATTCGGTCAGCCTCGGCAGCTCCCGGGCTCGCGAAATGGCATGTGATCTCAGCCCTGCTCGTTGCCGCACTCGGCGCCGCGATGGTCTGGCTCGGCCGTACCAAAGGCACTGCTTTCGCATGCCTCGTAGCGATCGTCGCGGTCTCCCCCATCGCCTACGCCCAGGTTCGGGCCGCGCAACCAACCCCGATGAGCTGGAACCTGCCCGAATCCCGCTCGGAGATGAAAGAGGCCTTCCCCGACTTCGAAGGCACGACACTGCAACTGGGCGACCGTGCACTCATCGCCCCCGGGGACAAAACCCTCGACGGAGCGTACGGTTCCCTGGCTTTCGGCAACTACCCCAAAGACCTCGAACTGACCTACACCAGCGGCTACACCCCCAACGGGCACTTCTACTTCGGTGATCTGCTCTGCATGCGCTGGGACATGAGCGTCTGCCCCGACGCCTTTCGGCGCGCATTCACCGTCGAACCCACCACCGGCCGCACCATCGTCGACCTGATGAACGTGGACCGCGTCGTACTTCAGAACGCTCTCTACCCCGATGCACGCAAGAACCCGGCTCCCGACGGATGGAAATGGGTCGACTACCCCGGACACGAGAACTACATCTCGGTACTCGAACGCGTCGACGGCCCCGTCTCGACACGCAACGGACGCATCGCCGACGCCCACGGCGTCGAGGCTACGTCGATCGCGGAATCGAACATGTCGAGCACCCTTCGTGTCAGTTCGGAGACCGGCGGCAAGGTTGTGTTCGCACGGCTCGGCTGGCCCGGATATCGGGCGAGCATCGACGGTCAGCCTGTCCCGATCGACGTCGTCGCGAAGTCCTTTGTCACCGTGGACGTTCCAGCCGGTACGAAAGACGCGGAACTTGTCCTGACGTGGCGTCCCCCGGGATGGAAGGTCGGCGGCGCTTCGATGGTCGCCGGAGTCCTCGGACTCGGCGTGCTCGAGTGGATGTATCTGCGGACCCGACGCAAGGACGGGATCAACACCGTGAAAACCGAGTCTTCATGACCGAAGACATCGCATCACCCGAGAACCCCGGCCCACTGCTTCGCGTGGTCAAGCATCAGCCCATCGCATTTGCCATTGTCGGAGTGGCTAATACGGCGATCGGATACGTGCTCTTCGTGGTCTGGTCACTGATCCTCGACAACAAGGATCTGTATCAAGTGGCTGTGATCGGCGCGTACTCCATCAGCGTGCTCATCGCTTTCGTTCTGCATCGGACTCTGGTTTTCCGCGTCCGCGGACATGTGGCACGCGACCTGGGAGCGTTCATCGTCGTCAATTCCGGTGGCCTGGTGCTGAATCTGATACTCGGAACAATCGCGGTGTCGATTCTGCATGCCCCGCCGCTTCCCGCCCAGGCGGTTGTCATGTTGATCGTTGCGGGTGTGAGCTTCTTCGGTCATCGATACTTCTCGTTCCGCCGCAAACCTGCCGAACGGCACTGACCTTCTACGATTCGCGGGGTAGCGCTCGATCCACCGCTGCCTCGACGATCGTCCGAATATCTTCCTCTCCGAACAGGTTCGGCAATGTGAGGCGATCCAGTGCGAGCCAGTTCAGCGACAAATAGAGCAGGCGAACGGTCATCGCATCACCCGGCACGCCCGACGCCAGATGATTGGCTACGTTCAGATCGAAGTCTTCTCGGATGCGGACGGTCAGCACCGCTCGCAGGTCCGGTCGACGCGTCGCCTCCAGTCGCAACTCCATGAGCGCGAGGAAACCCGTTCCGAACGAGGTGACGCGCTCGACCACGTCGAGCATGAGCGTCACCAGGCGCTCACGATCGGTGCCGTTGACGGGATCGATCATCCCTTCGAGGTCCTCCGGAATCAGTCGCTCGTAGATCCGGCCACCCGCTTGAGTGAGCAGGTCGTCGCGATTGGAGAAGTAGTTCGACGCTGTCCCGTTCGGCACTGCTGCCTGGGCGTCGACGGCTCGAAACGTCAAGCCTCGAGCACCCTCTCGGGCCAACACCTCGATTGCCGCGTCGATCAGGGCAAGCCGGCGTTCCGGGTTCTTTCGCACTTGACATCACTCCTGACACGACCCTAAGTTAAACCACTACAAACATAGTACTACGAACGGAGCGTTATATGCGAAAGCTTGTGTACTACGTGGGAGCTTCCCTCGACGGATACATCGCGGGGCCTGGTGGCGAATTCGATTTCCTCCCGGTCTCCGAACAGATCACGGCCTGGATATGCGATCGATATCCTGAAACCGTGCCAACGCATGTGCGGCCCGCTCTCGGAATCGAGGACGCGCCCAACAGGACCTTCGACACGGTCGTCATGGGCCGCGGCTCCTACGAGCCCGGGCTGGCCGCCGGAGTGAAAAGCCCCTTCGCGCACCTGCGTCAGTTCGTCGTCTCCACAACCATCCCTGACGCCGAGGATCCCCCCGTCACCATCGTTCGCGCCGATCCGCTCGGGGTAGTCAGATCTCTCAAAGAGGAAGAAGGACAAGATATCTGGCTGTGTGGCGGCGGAACTCTCGCCGGCGAACTACTACCGGAGATCGACGAGTTGATCATCAAGAGGTATCCGGTAGTCGCCGGCGCAGGCATACCGATGATCAGAGGTAACTTCGAGCCGACACTGTTCACACCGACTGCAACCGAATCGCTCGACGACGGCGCAAGCATCACCTGGTTGAAGCGAAATACCTAAGGAAGAAGATCCGGTCGACGCTCGGCCGTGCGCTGCAGCGACTGCTCATGGCGCCACGCTTTGATCTTCGCGTGATCACCGGAGAGAAGCACCGGCGGAACTTCGAGGTCGCGCCACACAGCCGGGCGAGTGTAGCTAGGCCCTTCGAGAAGGCCGTCGGAGAATGAATCCTCTTGGTGTGACAGCTGATTGCCGAGAACGCCGGGCATCAGTCGCACGACAGCCTCGACCATCACCAGCACCGCTGCTTCTCCGCCGATCAGGACATAATCGCCGATGCTGACTTCTTCGACTCTGACCCGCTTGGCGGCGTCGTCGAAAACCCGTTGATCGATACCTTCGTATCGGCCGCAGGCGAAGACGAGGTGCTTGGCGTTGGACCAGCGGTGCGCGGTCTCCTGGGTGAACGGAACGCCGGCGGGAGTGGGCACCACCAGAATGGTCTCGGCATCATCGGGGCCGGAAGAATCGGAGCGCCCGATCACGTCGTCCAGTGCCGGGCCCCAGACGGTTGGTTTCATGACCATGCCGGGTCCGCCGCCGTACGGGGAATCGTCGACGGCTTTGTGTACGTCATGGGTCCACGACCGCAGATCGTGGACGTCGACCGAGATCAAGCCGCGTTCGATTGCCTTGCCCAGCAAGGCAGCACGAAGCGGTTCGAGATACTCGGGAAAGATGGTGACTACATCGAGACGCATGACAAGCGATCAGTCGCTGTCGGCGTTCGAATTGTCGCTGTTCGACTTGTCACCGAAGTCCGGGTCGAGCAGTCCCTCGGGGGGCTCGATCACCACGACGCCGTCGGCGATCGACACCGAGGTGACGATGGCTGCGACAAACGGGATCAGCAATTCACCGGACGTCTCACCGGCGCGGCGAATCGATAGCAATTCACCTGCGGCGGAATGCAATACCTCGATGACCGAACCGATCTCGGTGCCGTCCGTGAGGACGACCTTCAGTCCTTCGAGTTCGTGATCGTAGAACTCGTCCGGATCATCCGAAGGCTCGAGTTCGGAACTGTCGATGACAAACAGTGTGCCGCGCAACGCATCTGCGTCGCCACGGTCACTGACGCCTTCGAGGCGCAGCAGAAGCCGCCCGGAATGATCCCGGGCGGCTTCCACTGTGTACGACTTCAGTGTGGACTCGCGCGGCTTGCGCCCACGCAGCACGGAACCTACGGCAAAACGATCTTCGGGCTCGTCTGTACGAACCTCGACTACCAATTCACCTTTGATGCCATGCGACTTCGCGACACGACCGACTACGAGTTCCACCTGTTTACTGCCGTCTACTGATCGGTGTCGACGACATCAACACGGATACCGCGGCCACCGATGCCGGAGACCAAGGTCCGCAGAGCGGTCGCAGTGCGACCACCCCGACCGATGACCTTGCCGAGATCGTCTGGGTGCACGTGCACCTCGACGGTCCGTCCCCGACGTCCGGTGATCAGCTCGACGCGCACATCGTCGGGATTGGCGACGATGCCACGCACGAGATGCTCTACCGCATCAGCGACGACGGCACTCACTTGTCAGCAGCCTCGGCGTCTGCAGCGGGAGCCTCGGCGTCAGCCGCGGTGTCTTCTGCCTTGGCCTCGTCAGCCTTTGCAGCCTTCTTCTTCTTGGGGGTGATTGCTTCTGCAACCGGCTCGTTCTCGGCCTGCGCGAGCGCAGCCTGGAAGAGCTCGAGCTTGGTGGGCTTGGCTTCCTTGACGCGCAGGGTGCCTTCGGTGCCCGGCAGGCCCTTGAACTTCTGCCAGTCACCGGTGATCTTGAGGAGTGCCTCGACGGGCTCGGTGGGCTGTGCGCCCACGGACAGCCAGTACTGAGCGCGCTCGGAATCGATGTCGATCAGCGAGGGCTCTTCCTTGGGGTGGTACTTGCCGATGGTCTCGATCGCACGGCCGTCACGACGGGTGCGCGAGTCGGCGATGACAACGCGGTACTGAGCGTTGCGGATCTTGCCGAGGCGGGTGAGCTTGATTTTGACAGCCACAGCTGCAGTTCTCCTTCAGCGCGCACAACAGTGCTGCGCATGTCACGTGCAATTCAGCGACCCACACGATTTGTGAGCCCGGTTTTGCCTCTATCCTGTGACCGTCGCAGCGGTACGTAACCGGTTGCGACGAACAATGGTCCATTGTGCCAGATGGGTGGGCTCGTTCGGAAACCACCCTGTGCGCGCTTCGAGAGTGCGGGGACTCCCTAACCACTCACGGGGGTTCCGCGGAGGATCACACGCATCGGCTTCGCGAGCACATCGGGGTTTCCGCGCGGATCTTCGGAATAAACCACCAGGTCGGCGGGCGCTCCTTCTTCGATCCCCTGCGCACCCAACCAACTCCGCGCGTCCCAGCAGGCTGCGCCCAGCGCCTGATGCGCCGTCAGACCGGCAACTTCGAGTTCGGCGATCTCGTCGGCGATCCGCCCGTGCCTGATCGATCCGCCGGCATCCGTTCCGGCATAGATCGGAATCCCGGCCTCGTGAGCGGCACCGATCGTCCGATGTCGACGAGCGTGCAGATCCCGCATGTGCGCCGCGTAGATCGGATACCGCGTGGCAGAGTCCGCGATCTCGGGGAAAGTAGCGATGTTGATCAGCGTCGGAACCAAGGCCGTGCCGTGAGCGACCATCAACTCGATGGTCGCGTCCGTCAATCCGGTGCCGTGCTCGATGCAGTCGATGCCGGCGTTGATCAGGCCGGGCAGAGCATCCTCGGCAAAGACGTGAGCGGTGACCCTTGCGCCTTCGGCATGGGCGGCAGCGATGGCCTCGACCAGAATCTCGTCGCTCCACAACGGGGCGAGGTCACCGATGGAACGATCGATCCAGTCCCCGACGAGCTTGACCCAACCGTCACCGGCGCGTGCCTGACGCACCACCTCGGCCGGCAACTGAGATTCGTCGTCCAGGTCGACCGGCAGGCCCGGGATGTACCGCTTCGGTGCTGCGATGTGCTGACCTGCGCGAATGATCCGCGGCAGATCGAGGCGCTCGTCGATGAACCTGGTGTCGACCGGCGATCCGGCGTCGCGGAGCAACAGCACGCCCGCGTCACGTTCGGTCTTCGCCTGCCCCAGCAAGCCGTCGACGGTTTCGCCCCCGCCACCGCCGTAGCGGATACCGACGTGACAGTGCGCATCCACGAGACCCGGTGTGATCCAACCCGATTCAACGATCGTCTCCGCACCGGACACCGGCTCGAAGGAAATCAGCCCGTCGACGATCCACAATTCGATCGGCTCGGCATCGGGCAGACCGATACCCCGCAGATGAAGCGCAGCCACCGACTACTTCTTGGGCAGCTTGAGCTGGGAGAGATCGATGCCTTCCAGTCCGGGCGGCAACTGATCGAGACCCTTGGGCATGTTCGACAGGTCGGGCATGCCGGCCGGCATTCCGCCGGGCATACCCGGGAATCCGCCCATGCCGGGGAATCCTCCGCGCATCTTGGGCTGCGTCGGGCCCTTGCCGCCCTTCTTGCCCTTCTTGCCCTTCTTGCTGCGAACCTGCTTACGCGCGCCGGGCATGCCCATACGGCCGGCCATGGCAGCCATCATCTTGCGGGCTTCGAAGAAACGGTCCACCAACTGGTTGACGTCGGAAACCTTGACCCCGGAACCGTTCGCGATGCGCAGTCGGCGTGAGGCGTTGATGATCTTCGGATCGTCGCGCTCGGCCGGCGTCATACCGCGGATGATGGCCTGAATGCGATCGAGTTGCTTCTCGTCGACGTTGGCAAGCGCGTCCTTCATGCCGCCGGCACCCGGCAACATACCGAGGAGGTTGCCGATCGGGCCCATCTTGCGGACGGCCATCATCTGATCGAGGAAGTCTTCGAGGGTGAGCTGACCGGAACCGATCTTCGCTGCGGTGGCTTCGGCCTGATCGGCGTCGAAAACCTGCTCGGCCTGCTCGATGAGGCTCAGGACGTCGCCCATGCCGAGGATCCGGCTGGCCATGCGATCGGGATGGAAGACGTCGAAGTCTTCGAGCTTCTCGCCGGTGGAGGCGAAGAGGATCGGCTGGCCGGTGACCTCGCGGACGCTCAGCGCGGCGCCACCGCGGGCGTCGCCGTCGAGCTTGGTGAGGACGACACCGGTGATGCCGACTCCCTCACGGAAAGCGTCGGCCGTGCTGACCGCGTCCTGACCGATCATGGCGTCGAGGACGAAGATGGTCTCGTCCGGGTTGACGGCGTCACGGATACCGGCGGCCTGCGCCATCAGCTCCGAGTCGATACCGAGGCGACCGGCGGTGTCGACGATCACGACGTCGTAATGCTTGTTGCGTGCTTCTTCGACGCCGGCGCGGGCGACCTCGACGGGGTCGGCTGCGGAAACGCCCAGTGCATTCTCGCCGCCGCCGATGGAGGTGCCGGGGTGCGGCGCGAAGACTGCGGCGCCTGCACGCTCACCGACGATCTGAAGCTGAGTGACGGCGCCGGGACGCTGAAGGTCACAGGCGACGAGGAGGGGCGTGTGCCCCTGATCCTTGAGCCACTTGGCCAACTTTCCGGCCAGCGTGGTCTTACCGGAACCCTGCAGACCGGCCAACATGATGACCGTCGGCGGCGTCTTGGCGAACTGCAGTCGACGGGTTTCACCGCCGAGAACCTCGACCAGTTCTTCGTTGACGATCTTGACGACCTGCTGAGCCGGGTTCAGTGCACCCGAGACCTCGGCGCCCTTGGCACGTTCCTTGATCTTGGCGATGAAGCTGCGCACTACGGGAAGCGCTACGTCGGCCTCGAGCAGGGCAAGGCGGATCTCGCGGGCCGTAGCGTCGATGTCGGCGCCGGACAGACGACCCTTGCCACGCAGATCCTTGAGAGATCCGGTCAATCTGTCGGAAAGGGATTCGAACACCGAGTGCGCTCCTGAAGGTCGTGCGAGTTAGCCGTGGATATTCTCGGGCACCAGCCTAGCCGCTACGCCCGCACCGATCCCAGCCGATGCGGGCGTAACTGCCGAAACCGGTCCGTCAATCCTCTTTCTTCTTGGGTTGTGGCACCGGAACCACCGCCAGCACCGCCTCCTCGACGCGCTCTCGCGCCGCGCGGGTATCGGCCTCACCGAAGTCGAGGCAGAACGCGTCGACCACCGAGGAACCCAAGGTGGCGACCTTCGCCCACCGGATGTCGGCTCCACTGTGTTCGAGTGCTGCGGCCAGTCGGCAGAGCAGGCCGACGCGGTCCTCGGTACGCAATTCGAGGATCGCCTGACCGTCACCGGGCGCGTCGAACCAGATGACCCGCGGTGGCGCCTGCGCATAGAGCACCGGAACCGCGGAATCCTTGTTGGTCTGGATCGGGTCGTCCCACTGCTCTGCCCGTGCCTCCTCGTCCTTCGCGTCGAGAAGTTCGAGCAAATTCAGTTCACCGGCCGAAGCCCGGATCAATTCCTGCCGGAGCAGCACCGCCTGCGGGGGTGTGCCGAACCTCGGCGTCACGACAAACGAGTTGACCGCCGAACCTGCATGCGACCCCAGCGATGCGGAATGCACCCGCAAGGACTGCAGCGCCAGAACTCCGGCAGCCCGAGACAGCAGCCCGGGAGCGTCGGGCGCGATGACGGTCACGACGTAGGTGTGCGCATTCTCGGCCGGAACGAGCGAGACGTGAACCCCGCCCTCCTCGGCGATGGCCAATTGCTCGGGAGCGAGTGGATCGGGTTGCGGGAGCTCCTCCCCTGCCATCAGCAAACGACAACGACGCACCAGCTCGCCGATCAACGACGACTTCCAGTCGCCCCAGACACCAGGCCCGGTGGCCAGCGAATCCGCTTCCGCCAACGAATGCAGGAGATCGAGAAGGGTCCCGTCTCCCTCGAGTGCGTCGACCACTCGCTGCACCGTTGCCGGATCGTCGAGGTCGCGACGGGTGGCGGTTTCCGGCAACAGCAAGTGGTAGCGCACCATCGCCGTCAACGTCGCGACGTCGGAAGGCCAGAGTCCCAAGCGATTTCCGATCGCGGTGGCCAATTCGGCACCGACGACGCTGTGGTCTCCCCCTCGCCCCTTCCCGATGTCGTGGATCAACGCACCGAGCATGAGCAGATCCGGCCGAGCGACGCGAGTGGTGAATCCGCTTGCATACGCGGCGGTTTCGACCAGGTGCCGATCCACCGTCCACGTATGGACGGCGTCGCGCGGCGGAAGATCGCGAATGGTCCCCCACTCCGGCAGGAGTCGACCCCAGAGCCCGGTCCGGTCCATCGCCTCGATCACCGGAACCGCACGCGATCCCGAACCCAGCACGACCAAGAGATCGTTGACTGCATTTTTCGGCCACGGCTCACGCAGTTCCGGGGCGTTGTCGGCCAGGCGATTGAGCGTCGACGCGGAGATGGGCATGCCGTTGGTGGCCGCCGCTGCCGCGACCCGCATCACCAGACCGGGATCCTTCTTCGGTCTCGCATCGCGCGCCAGAACTACTTCGCCGGCATGCTCGACGACGCCCTCGTCCAGTGGCCGCCGCACCGGCGCGCGACGCAGCCGCGACAAACCACGCCGGGGCAAGGAGTTTCCGGCGGTACGGATACCGACGTCGACCGAATAGCTGATGGTGCGCGCCGATTCGCTGAGAAGGCGGGCCAGATCGAAGCGATCACCGATCCGTAGCGCCGCACCGATCTCGTCGGCGTCCTGTGCTCGCAGTTGGTCGCGGGCGCGACCGGCAACGCGGTGAAGTTCGGTGCGCACGTCGAGCAACCGCCTGTGCGCGAGTGCCAGACCGCCGCCGGGCGAGTTGGGTCCCAGCCCCGGCATCCCGTCGGTCAATTGCGCGATGGACAGGGCGTTGAGCAGTTGGACGTCACGCAGCCCGCCACGACCGCTCTTCAGATCCGGTTCGGCGCGATGGGCGATCTCGCCGCTGCGCTCCCACCTCGTACGGGTCTGGGTGATCAATTCGTCGAATCGGCTGCGGATGTCCATGCGCCACTGTCGTCGGACACCACTGATCAACAGGTTGCTCAGCTCCACGTCGCCGGCAATGTGGCGTGCTTCGAGCATTCCGAGTGCTGCCGTCATGTCGGTGGCCGCAACCTGAAGCGCCTGCGGAAGCGTCCGCACGCTGTGGTCGAGTTTGATGTGCGCGTCCCACAGCGGGTACCACAGGCTGTCCGCAACCTGGGCCACGACTGCTGGGTCCATGTCGTCGTGCAGCAGAATCAGATCGAGATCGGAATACGGCAACAGTTCGCGTCGGCCGAGACCACCCACGGCGACGATGGCAAACCCACAATCCGGTTTGATGCCCAGTTCGGTCCCCTTGGTGGTCAACCAGAATTCGTGCAGATCGACCAGTGCATGTCGCAGCGCGGGGGCGTCGAGCCTCCTGTTCTTGACGCCTCCGGTGAGTAGGGCCTTGCGTGCGCGGGCCAGGTCCGCAGCTTCGTCGGATCCCCCTGACGAGACCGGCCCTGGCCCCGTCGCTTTCGCGACGGAACCAGGGCCGAAGTTCTCGGACCCTTTCGGGTCAGAGTGCATCGCCACCGCGTTCCCCGGTGCGAACCCGGATGACCGACTCGACTGGCGAGACCCACACCGTGCCGTCACCGATCTTGCCGGTTCGAGCGGCCTCGACGATCACCTCGACCACCTTGTCAACGGCCGCGTCGTCGACGACGACCTCGACCCGGACCTTGGGTACGAAGTCCACGGAATACTCCGCGCCTCGGTACACCTCGGTGTGGCCCTTCTGTCGGCCGTAGCCCTGAACTTCGCTGACTGTCATACCCAGCACTCCGGCCTGCTCGAGTCCGGTCTTGACGTCCTCGAGCGTGAAC
>NZ_CAURKP010000078.1:0-24751 GCF_963525155.1 uncultured Rhodococcus sp. | reverse complement strand
CAGCAGTAGCTCACACCACCACGTTGTGAAAATCGATCTCTGCGGCCAGCATGCCCGAGAACCACCGATCCAGGTCCTCGTCGCTCACTGACTTCGGCATGGCGTCCACTTCGCACGCCAGCACCGCCACCTGGGACACGAACGGCGGAGCGACATGCATGTCCACCCAGTCCTGCAACGCTGGTTCGCGATCTACCTTCACTGCCGCCGCCTCCCGGCACCACGACAGATACAGGGTTTCCGCGGCGTACATACCAACCAGGGCCGCCGCCCTCCCCTCTTCGCGAGCGAGGGCCAAGGCGTGCGTGGACAGCACGGCCGACTCCTCGACCAGCGCCGCTGCGTCACCCTCGTACGGGAAGCGGGAACGCAAGTGCGCGAAATACTCGCGCTGCTCGCCCACCAGGTTCGACATCGACGTCACGTGGTCGAGCGCGTCGTCGAGCGTCGGGGATTCGGCGACCACCAACCCCAACACCTTGACGGCCGTCAGTACAAATGCCTCTTCGATCACGAGGTACCGGCGGAATCCCTCATCACTCAACGTCCCGCCGATGGTGTCCTCGATGAATGGAACCGCCCGCGCGGCAGCGAGATTACTCTGCTGCCGCGCGAGCAGGTCTGAGGAGCGACTCATTCGCCGGCGACCCAACTGATCAAGCCGTCGAACAGGTCGGTGTATCCGGGCCACTGCTCACAGAACTCCGGCGGAGCCCAGTGCGGCGAGCAGTCCGAGGTGAAGACGATCGACCGTCCGGCGCCGTATTCACCGGCAGCGACAAGCGGATCGCCGTTGATGGTGGCGGGAACCACGGCACCGTCCTTCGCGACGACGCGGTTGTATCCCAGGAGCGCCGGCCAGGAATCGCCGGCACCACCGAGAGCCGGGTGAGCAGCATCGACGACGGTGGGAACGATCCCAGCCGGTGTCTCGACGCGATCGTCTTCGGCCAGCATCGTCACGGGCAGTACCTCGGCGATCGCGGTCTGGCGGAAAGCTGCTCGCGCCTGGAACCCGGAGAACGAGAGGTAACCACCGATCATCATCAGTGAGCCGCCGGCGTTCACCCAGTCACGAAGCGCGACAAGGCGATCCTCGCCGGCGCGGAACTGGTCGAACACGCCGGGAGCCAGCTGCAGCGAGTTCGCTCCGATGTCGGAGAGAACGACGACGTCGAACTGGGACAACGCTTCTGCGGTACCGGGGAACTGCGTCGGCACCAGGTGTGCGGGCATGTGTGTCACGTCGTGGCCACGTGAGGTGAGCGCATCCCGAAGCGGACCGACACCCTCGACGTAGGAATGGACGCTGAACTCGTCGACGCCCTTGACGTGCGTCGACGTCGTCATCCAGCTCTCGCCGGCGATCAGTACTCGTTTACCCATGACTGCTTCTGTTTCCTTTCGCGGCCTGCTCGAAGAGCGACCTCGGGTTGTCTCGCATCAGTGCGGACACTTGCTGGGGATCTACGCCTGCGCGCACCAATCGGGCGGCGAAGGCGAGTGGTACGTAGGAGAATCCGTTTCCGCCGTGCTTTCTGAGCATTGATTTGAGGAAGAGGTCGTGACTGAGCAGGAGCTGTGATGCGTGACCGGAGGTGACCAATCCGGCTACCGCAGTGGCTGTTTCCGCCGGATGCGGAGAAAGACCCTCGCCGGGGAAATCGAAAGGCATCCCGATCATGTCGAACTCGAGAAAGACACCGCGGTCGGCGAGCGATCGTTGGTAGTCGGCGTCGTGTCCGGACGGGTCCATGTGGCACAGGACCACTGCTTGCGGATCGACGCCCATCTCGTCGACCACGATGTCGACGACGTGATGTCCCACGCGCTGCCAGCCCGGAAGGTGGACGAACAGGGGCACGTCCACCTCGCGCTGGGCGATGCATGCCGCCCGCAACGCTTTCGCCTCGTTCTGAGTGAAGAGCGGGGAGACTCCGATCTCCCCGATCACGCCAGGAGCCAATTCCTTTGCCGGATCGAACTCCTCGACGAGCGAACCTGCCAGATCGTCGACACCGAGTTCGTGGACCTCGACCGGATGGGTCGTCTCGAGGTACCACCCTGAACCCATGATCACTCGCACGTCTGACTTTCGCGAGAACTCCGCCAACTTCTCCGGTGCCCGGCCCAGTCCCGGCGGTGTCAGATCGACGATCGTCCGACCACCGAGGCGGGCGAAGTCCGCAAGGTCTTCCACCACGGCCGATCCGTCGTCGACTCGACAATTGTCGAGACTGTAATACGGATTGTCGTGAAGAAGCCAGGCATCCTCGGCGCGTACCGGACCGGCCAACCGCTGTGCCACAACCGGATCCGGGGCCTCGGTGTACGCCCCGGTGACGTCGTTGTGCAGATGTTCGTGTGGGAGAACCAGTCCGAGTTCCGAGCTGTCCACGGTTCCCGTGACAGTACGAACCTTGCTCATGAGCGTGCAGGCCCCGACGGTGCGGACTGCAGGTGTCGCCACAGCGCGCTCAGTGTATGTCCGCGCATGTTGATCCAGATGGCCAGTAGCAGAACGACACCGGTGATGATCGGCGTCAGGAACGGGCTCACGCCGAGCAGGGTCAATCCGTTGGCGATGATTCCGGTCAGGACGGCGCCGATGACGGTACCGATCACGGTGCCGCGACCGCCGAAGAGATTGGTGCCACCGAGAACCACCGCGGTGATCACGGTGAGCTCGAATCCCGTTGCGGAGTTGGCCGAACCCGAGCCCAGTCGAGCCGCGATCAGCAGTCCCGCGATACCGGCAGCCAAGCCGGTGAAGACGAGCGTCATCATGAGCACACGACGCGTGTTGACGCCGGACCGTCGCACGGATTCGACGTTGGAGCCGATACCGGTGACATAGCGCCCGAAGCGCATGCGGTTGAGCGCAATTGCTCCGATGACCACGACGACGAGAGCAATCCAGGCGCTGGCGGAGAACCCGAGGAACTCAGCAGTTCCGAGCTTCGCGAAGTAAGTGTCGGCAGGAACCGGAACGGAGAATCCTTCGGTCCGATACAGCGCGATACCGCGAATGACGGACATCGTCGCCAGAGTCACGATGAACGGCGGAATGCCCTGATAGGCAGCGAGCCATCCGTTGACCAGGCCCCAGGCCGCACCCATCACCGGGGCGGCGACGAAGACCAGGGACGAATCGACGCCGGCCTGGATAAGCTCGGCACTCATCGCCGCGACGAACGCGACGATCGCACCGACGGACAGGTCGATCTGACCTGCCGTGATCACGAAAGTCATCGCCACCGCGATGATCAGAACCGGAGCGATCTGGGTTGCCAGGTTCGACAGGTTCGTGAATGTCAGGAACGACGACGTGGTCGCCGAGAAGACGGCTGCGACAGCAACTGTCACCGCCAGCATCGCGAGGGTGGGCTTGTTGACGCTGTCCCACAAGGAGGGTTTCGCGGCGAGCTTGCGCTCGATCGGCGCCTGGGTCTTCTCGAGAGTGGTCATGCCGTGGCTCCCTGTGTTGCTGCCGATGTCCGTTGCGGCACCGGAGTTCGAGTGATGAGTCCGACGAGGGACTCGATGTTGAGGTCGCCGATCGGAACGTCGTCGACACTCTGCCCCTCGTACATGACCGTGATTCGGTCACACACGCGGAACAGGTCCTGCAGGCGGTGTGTCACGAGAATGACGCCCACGCCGGCCGCTGCGACGTCCGTGATCAGCTTGAGCACCGACTCGACCTCGGCGACGGCAAGCGCTGCGGTGGGCTCGTCGAGGATCAGTACGTCTGGGCGGAAGGAGACTGCGCGGGCGATCGCGACGGTTTGCCGCTGTCCGCCGGACAGTTGCCCGATCTCCTGGTAGGTCGACTTCACCTTGACATGCAGGTCGGCGAGAATGTGAGCCGCCTTCTCGTGCATGGCATGCCGGTCGAGGAAGGGGCCTTTTCGCGGTTCTCTGCCGAGGAACAGATTGCTGGCGACGTCCAGCGTGTCGCACAGAGCCAGATCCTGGTAGACGATTCCGATCTTCTTCTGCTGGGCGTCGAGAGGCGTCGAAAAGCGCACTGGTTCACCGTTGACGCGCATTTCGCCGCCGTCGTGCTGAACCGCACCGGCGAGAATCTTCATCAGAGTGGACTTACCGGCGCCGTTGTCGCCGACCACTCCGAGTACTTCACCCTTCGCCAGCCGAAGGTCCACTCCTTGAAGGGACTTCACCGGTCCGTACGACTTGGTGATGCCCGAGAGTTCGATCAGTGGAGGTGCCATGATTACTTCTCCAAGTAGTACATGTAGTCGGCCACGTTCTCCGGGGTCACGATCTGGGTGGGAACCGGGATGTTTGCCGGAGCGCCGCGTCCGCAAGCCAGGTCGATTGCCGAATTCATTGCCTCATGGCCGAATTCGAAGGTGTTCTGCTGGACCACGCCTTTAAGCCAACCGGCTTTGAGTCCGCCTACCGCCTGATCCGAAAGATCCCAACCGACTGCTTCGATGCGATCCTGCGCCTTCTGACTGTTGACCGCCGCGACGAGACCGATCAGTGCCGGCTCACCGGTTGCGTAGACGTACTTCATGTCGCCACCGCCGGTCAGCAGGTTCTCCGCTGCGGTCTGTGCGTTCTCCTGAATGTTACGTCCGTCCACGACGGTGCCGACGGTCATTCCGCGGCCGGTCACGGTCTCCGTGAAGCCCTTCTGCCGCTCCAACTGGACCGTGCTGTTGAGCGCGCCGACGATACCGACCGTTCCGGTGTTGTTCGCGACGTCGGCCAAGGTGTTTCCGATCTTGGCACCACCCTCGGCGTTGGCCGTACCGACCTGAGTCGACAGTGCCGGATCGTCGATGGTCGCGTCGACCGCGACCACGGGGATGCCCGCGTTCTTGGCCTTGACCACCGACGGCTTGATTCCGTCCGTGTCGATTGCATCGACGATGATCGCGTCGACTCCGGCGGCGATCAGATTGTCGAAGGCGTTGGCCTGCGCGACGGAATCGTCGTTGCCGCTGATGATCTGCAGGTCGACGCCTGCTTTGTCCGCGACGTTCTTCGCGGCATTGTTGATCTGGTTGAAGTACAGCGCCTGGAGGTTGATGGTCACCAGACCGACCTTGAGCTTGCCGTTCGTCCCGTCACAGCTTTCGGCGACCCGGGTCGGCTGCGGGATGGACGAGCCCCCCGATGCGTCCTTCGAGTCACTCGACGAAGCCGAGTCACAAGCGGTGAGCGTGAGCGCGACTGCAGCTCCCAGCGCCAGAGGCAATGCACGTTTCATCATCGAGTCTCCAAAAGGGTGTGAGGGGTCAATGTTGCTGTGAAGCTGTCCAATTCATCTCGGGTGGGGCATCCGCGGGGGCCTGCGGTGGCGCAAGCCAATGCAGCCGATGCCCCGGCGAGTCGTGCGGCGTCCACCGGTGAGCGCCCGGCGTCGACAAAAGCGATGTACGTACCGCCGAAGCAATCACCGGCCCCGACTGCATCGACGACGTCGACCGCTACTGCCGGTTCGCTCGTCACCTCGCCGTCCGGTGTGGCCAGTGTCCAACCTCGCGAGCCGTCGGTCACCAGCAGATGGGTGTGGTGCTCGGCGGCCAGAGTCTGCCACTGGTCGAAACCGATCCCGAACTCGCCTTCCCACAGGGCACGCCCTACGACGACGTGGTCGGCCAGAGCGAACGCGCGCAGTGCCGCGGCTTTGTTTTCACAACCGTCCAGATCGATTACCAGACTTACGCTTCCCGGTAGTTCATCCGGGAGGAAGACCGCACGGTATCCGTCGAGGAACAGTCGTCCACCGCCGGCAGCGGCCAATCGGGTGACGACAACTCCGATGCGTTCGGCATCGTTCGGGTCGTCCTGGCTGATGATGGAGCGATCGCCGTCCTGCGCGATGAGAACAACTGCCGTCGACAGGAACGCATCTCGCGGCGACCAACTGGTGTCGACGCCGTCTGCCTCGAGGGCTTCGAGAAACTCGGTGGACCGCGCGTCCGGGCCCACGGCACCGGCAAAGATCACTTGCGCGCCCATTCTGGCCGCGGATACCGCAGCATTTGCATTCATTCCACCGTCGATCTGACTGATGGCCGTTGCCTGAACGCGCTCACCGAGTACCGGTACGTGTGGGACATGTACCGTCACATCGTTGTTGGCGTATCCACAAAAGACAATCATGGTTACTTTCCTGCGGCCCGGGACAGTTCGCGGACCTTCTCGCCTGCGACCCGTCCCCACCAGCGTCCATTGTCCTTCACCGAGGATGCAACTATCGCGCCGTCGCATTCCTTCATCAGCGCTGCGACATTGGCAGCCGTGATGCCGGAGCCGATGATCACCGGAAGAACGGTGTTGTCTCGGATCACGGAAACCTCGTCGACCGAAGCGGCGTCACCGGTGCGCGAACCCGTCGCGATCAGAACATCTGCGTCGAAGAACTCGGCGTCTTCGGTCTGTTCCGCGACAGTGCGGTCCGCGACAATGGCATGCGCACCGTGTTTGACGTGCACGTCAGCGAAGATCCGGACCGGGTCGGCGCCGATGCGATGGCGGAAGCGCGTCGTCTTGGCCGCCTGACCCTCGATGAATCCCTCATTGGCAATGTAGGCATTTGCCCACTGATTGACGCGCACAAAACTCGCGCCTGCCGCCCACGCTGCGGCCACTCCGCACTCGCCGGCGTTGGACAGGATGCTGACGCCGACCGCCTTGCCGAACTCGCCGACCACCGCTGCCGTGATGACTCCCATGCTGGCGGCGGTTTCGTATCCGTGTTCGCCGGGCTTGAGGAACGGTATGTCCCAGTGATTTTCGACGATCACACCGTCGAAACCGTTGTCGACATACGCGTGTGCTTCCTCGACGGCGAAGCGAGCAATTTCCGAAACCGGCTGCCCGGTGTAGTGCGGGCTGCCCGGCAGGGCCGGGAGGTGAATGGCCCCGATGAGAGATGGCGTGCCGGTGAACATCTCTGCCAGCGCCGAGGGCTTGGGCGGAAAGACTCCGAGCGGTGATGCGGTCACTTCAGCTACCCCATTCCATGCGCAAGATTTGCGCTGTATGTCCATGCACAAGATCTGCACACGATGTAATCGATTGCCTTGATGAATTAGCAGGTTATGCGATCAACACCGGGTTGTGTCAAGGATTTCACAATTCGAATTTGTAAACGATTGCCTCAATCGCGTTACATGCGGGACACTGGACCGTGCGGTTCGATAACCTCGGACCCGAATCGAGCAGAAAACGGGGGACGCATGCGCAAGGCGACCATTCGCGATGTCGCGGAACTGGCCGGGGTCTCGACGGCCACCGTGTCGCGGGCACTGTCCGGCTCCCGCCCTGTCTCGGACGAGCTTGCAGCGACGATCAAACGAGCCGCGGATTCTCTCGGATACTCGGGAAACATCATCGCCAGCTCACTGCGTCGTAATCGGACGGACACTGTCGGAATGGTGGTTCCGAGTATCGCGAACCCCTTCTTCACTTCGCTGGTGGTCAACGTCGAACACGTCCTCGCTCGGCGCGGCCTACAACTGTTCCTGTGCGATTCTCGTTCCGATCCCGACGTGGAAGCGCAGCGACTCAAGTCGCTCGTCTCCCGGCAAGTGGACGGAATCATCATCAGCCCGTGCCACGGCGAACTGAGTGCCGAAGCCGTCCGAGCCAGCGCGGCAACGCTTCCGGTCGTTCAACTGGACCGGTTTGCAATGGATACCCAGACGGACTGGGTCGGCGTCGACGACGACGCCGCTCAATCCCTGGTGATGGAGCATCTGTCGGAGCGTGGCGCGCAATCAGCCGCCTTCATCAGTTCCGAGCTGACCAATTCGTCAACAGAACTTCGCCGGGCCGGCTTCTTCCGCCACGCGGATCGAATGGGCATCGAAACTCGTGACGAGTGGACACAACTCGGCGAGTACTCGATCGAGTGGGGGCGCACGGCATCCAACATCATCCTGACCGGCAAAACTCGCCCCGACGCCCTGGTCTGCGCCGACGACTTGATCGCACTTGGCGTGTTGCAGACGTGTCACACATTGGGCATCGACGTTCCCGGCGACGTTCTGGTCACCGGTTTCGACAACATCCCATTCTCCGAATTGTGCAACCCGCCGTTGACCACCGTCGGGCAGCCGCAGGAAAGAATCGCGGAAGAAGCTGTGCGACTTCTGGATCAGGCGATGAACAACTCTTCCGAGTCGACAGCCCACATCGCGCTTGCTCCTGAACTGATTGTCCGTCAGTCCACCGTCGGCCAAGCGGCGGCAACCGCACCGTAAGCAGCGATCGCATCGTCCAGTTCGGAAACCTTGACGCTTTCGTTGGCCGCATGCATCAGCGAGGGAGTGCCAGGGCCCCAGATCACGACGGGAGCACCAGGGGCGGCGGCGGCCAGTACCGAAGCGTCGGTGAAGTACGAAACCGGTTCGGTTGCAACAGGGGTAGGCAGGGTCGCCAACCACGGGTCCGACGCGTCGGTACGCACACCTCCCAGATGAATCGACGTCTCCACCGAGTCGACTTCTGGTTGGGCTCGCCACCACGCGAGCAGGTCGGCGCCGTCTCCCACCGTGCGGTGATCGATCACCGCACGTGCACTGTCCGGCACGATGTTCGGAGCCGAACCCCCGCCGACCAAGCCGAGGTTCCAGGTTTCGGCACCCAGAAACGCGTCGGACGACAGCGGAAGCTCACGCCGGGCTCGGTCGACGACGTCAAGCAGTTTGAGGACGGCGTTAGTTCCTCGCTGCGGTGTACTCCCGTGCGCGGCTTTTCCTTTGACGGACACTTCGAGCCACAATGCGCCGCGGTGCCCCAGGTTGATGCGATTGCCGGTCGCCTCGGGAACGATGACAGCCCCGACCTCGAGATTCGCCACGGCGTCGGCCGAACGAACAGCCCCGAGCGATCCGATTTCCTCGTCGCTCGTCAGCAGTAGTGCGACCGGGACTCCACGTTCGAAAGCGTCGACAACCGCGGCAGTAGCGGCAACAAGGCCTGCCTTCATATCCGATGTCCCTCTGCCGAGGAACAATTCGCCGTCGACCTGTGCGGCGTACGGGTCGAACTCCCAGTCGGAGACAGTGCCCACTGGCACCGTGTCCACGTGGCAGGCGAACAGTAGTCTGGCTGCCAAGGGTGCAGCTTCGTTGGTGATCAAGGCCCAGGGATGATTGCCGGTCAGGTCTGACTCCACCTTCGCCTGTGGCGCACGTGAGAGAACCAACGAGACAATCGAATCCATCGCCCGCTGTTGAGGAGCGGCCTCCCCCGAGACCGTGTCGAGAGCTACCAGTTCCGAGAGAAGTCCGAGGGAATCCATGTACCTATTCTTGCACTGCCACGGATTCAGTGCGCTGCCAGCTGGGCGATGACGACGTAATTGTCGTCGGTCGACTCTCCTTCGACGACATCACAATTGGCGAGGATCAGCCGTCCCGGAACCGATTCGCGCAACTCGTGAGCGCCCAGCAGCGAACCTTTGTGCAGCGGCCCGACTGTTTCGACGTCGTACTCGAGTGTGCCGTTCGGTGTACCCAGGAGAATTCGATCGCCCGACTCCACTACCCGGAGCGCCCGGAACGGTGCTTCGCGAGTGGTGTAGTTGTGGCCGACCACGACAACTGTTTGTGTGGTCGACGTTCCCGGCATTCCGCTTTCACCCCACCACACCGGCAGTTCGTCGACGGGATTCAGTTGCTGCCCACTCTCGCCGCCGCGCATCAGTTTCTCCGAGTGCAACGGACTGCTCAGGTACGTAACCCCGGACGCAGACCTCAACTCGATCCGCTCGGGTTCTGCCGGATCGACGGTCACCGAAGCCGGTGCAGCCGCGATATGCGACTGCACCGGCGAGCGGTCTGGTAGCGATCCTGCGTTCTCGCCCGAACATCCGGATGCGAGGAGGGCGAGGATCGCTACCGCCGAGAGGCCGGCGCTACGCAGACGTGTTGCCCGGGCCGTCATGACGCTTGCGACGAACAACCACCGTCGTAGCTGCTGCGGCGGCAGCGCCCACGACTCCGACGCCGATCAATACAGCCGGCAGGTTGGAGTTGCTGCTACCGCTGGTGCTGCTGCTTGCGGTGTCACCGAGAGCAAGGTCGACCGGGGGCAGGCTTCCGGCGAGCGCCGGATCGCCGTCGGCATCGGTGACGTAGTAGTCGACGACGTCGAAGGCTCCCTTGTTGTTGTAGTAGCCGACCAGCTTGACGCCGGTCTTGTTCACTACAGCGGTGGTCTCGTCGACCTTCGTGACCCCGGAGCCGTCGTCAGTGTGCTCACCGATGATCACCTCACCGCCGACGCCTGTTCCGTTGTCGATCTCCTTCTCGCCCTTTGCCTTGAGCTCGTCGACGATCTTCTGCGCTGCATCCGCTTCGGCCTTTGCGGCGGCTGCGGCGGCCTGAGCTTCCTTTGCCTTTGCTGCTGCGGCGTCGGCCGCCGCCTTCGCGTCTTCGGCGGCCAGGTAGAGATCCTGCGCCTTCTTACTCGCTACTTCGGCAGCTTCGGCCTTCTTGGCGGCTTCGGCAGCCTTTTCGTCGGCGATTGCTCGCTTGTCGGTGGCAGCCTCCCCTGCAGCATCGGCCTCGGCCTGCGCCGTCTCCGCGGCCTTCTGCGCAGCGTCGGCGTCCTTCTGTGCGGAAGCCGCAGTAGCCGCCGCTTCATCTGCGGCCTTACGGGCGGCGGTAGCAGCTTCTACCTCGGTGGCAGCTGCGGACTCGGCTGCCTTGGCCGTGGTTTCAGCGGCGGTGGCCACCTTCTGAGTTTCCTTGACGGTGATCGCGAGCTGCTTGGCGTTCCATGCGGCGGCCAGCGCCTGAGCCTTAGCGACGGCTGCCTTCGCGAAATCCCAGTTCTTGAAGGCTTCCTCGGCTTCCTTGTTCTTGTCCGCAACCAGCTTGGCGTTTGCATCCGCGGCAGCCTTCGCCTCATCGGCTTTGGCTTGCAGAGCATTAGCCTCGGCGCGCGCCTTTGCTGCCTCTTCGGTCTTGGGCCCCGAACCGGCGGCCTTCGCAGCTTCCTCGAGTTCAGCAGCCTTGGCTGCGGCCGCGTCTGCTTCTGCCTGAGCTGTTTTTGCTACCTCTTTCGCATCGGCCGCCGCGGACTCCGCAACCTTGGCTGCCTCTTCAGCTTCCTTGGCGGACTGTTCCGCGGCCCCTGCCTCCGCCTTGGCCTTGGTCGATTCGACCGCCGCCTTGGTTGCCTCGACGCTCGCCTGAGTCATTGCCTCGGTCGCCTTCACCGAAGTGTCTGTCGCTGCGGACGAGTCGACCCCTGCCGTCGCGGCTGCTTCGGCGGCCTTCGCTGCCGCGTCGGCTGCTGCTTTGGCTTTTGCTTCGGCTTCCGCCAGTGCTGCGGCGTCCGTACCTGCGGTTTCGGCACTGCCCGCGCCCGCGACCCCGGCTTCAACCTTCTCGGGTGTGGTCTCGGTGCTCGTCGCCGCGTCGGCGTCGGTGGTGGCAGCTGCCTCTTCCTCGGCGCAGGTCACCAGCGGATCGGCACTCGGGGTACACACGGTTTCGGGCTCTGCCGATGCAATTCCTGTGCCGCCCACCGCCAATCCGAGAGCTAGTACGGCACCGGCGGCCGCAGAGCGGACCCTCCGAGAATGGGCGATGGACTTCTCCGACATAGCGCTCAACCTTTCGGCCTTCTTTACGAAGACGGCAATTCCGGCGTGGACGGCCTTTACTTCGTCGGCTGAGTTCCAGACGTTACGACCGGTCGGTCCGAAAAATTGAAAGCTTATGTTCGAGTCGCAGGAATCAGGACCGCGGAACGCGCCCCATCAGGTAGAACTCCGGATTGGGCAGCATGCCGGAGAAGCTCGCCATGCGATTGCTCAGCCCGAAGAATGCAGTGATCGCGGCGATGTCCCACGCGTCCTCGTCGCCGAAGCCGTGCACACGAAGGGCGTCGAAGTCGGCGTCGGCGATTTCGTGCGAGGCGGAGTTCACCTTGGTGGCGAAGTCGAGCATCGCGCGCTGACGATCGGAGATTTCTGCGGTGCGATAGTTGACCGCAACCTGGTCGGCAACCAGCGGCTTCTTCTCGTAGATACGCAGAATTGCGCCGTGCGCGACAACGCAGTACGTACATTTGTTGGCCGCAGAGATCGTCGTGACGATCATTTCTCGATCACCCTTGGTGAGTGCGGAATCTTCCTTGAGCATGATCGCGTCGTGGTATGCGAAGAATGCCCGGAACTCGGCTGGCCGTCGAGCGAACATCAGGAAGACGTTGGGCACGAACCCCGACTTCTCCTGGATCTCGAGAATCTTGGCGGCGATGTCCTCGGGCACCTCGGTCAATTCAGCCTGCGGAAAACGGGTGCTCACTATGCCTCCTGGTCAACCATCGATGTTCGATTCAAGATAATGATGATTAACTGAGTTGTCCAGATGCATTTCCTGCCCTACTTTTTCGGGCATGGATAGTCGGGTACGGCCCAAGTGATCTGCGTAGCGTGAAACCCGTGAACAGGAAGACACGATGATCGACGGACTGAACCGCGCGCTCGACTACATCGAAAGCAATCTGAGCGGCGAGATCGAGACAGCCGAGATGGCAAGGCTGGCAACCACCTCGGAGTATCACTTTCGGAGGATGTTCTCGGCCCTGGCCGGCATTCCCGTATCCGAATACATCCGTCGACGTCGACTCACCCTGGCCGGTGCCGAGTTGTCCGTCAGTAGATCAGGAGTGTTGGAGACCGCCGTGAAGTACGGCTACTCGTCCGCGGAGGCCTTCACACGAGCGTTCACCGCATTTCACGGCGTGAGCCCCGGCGCGGTCAAACGCGCTCCCGCCGTTCTCAAATCCCAACAGAAACTTGTCATTCACGTGACACTGGAAGGAGCCACACCGATGGACTACATGCTTGTGGACAAACCTGCCCTGACGGTAGTCGGGTTCAAGACCCGGGTTCCATTGGTTCACGAAGGTCCCAATTCTGCGATCGAAGATTTCACCCGCTCCGTGGACAAGGTTGCGTTGCGAGGGTTGCGCGAGCTCTCCGATCAGGACCCGGCGGGAATCGTCAGTGTCGTCGACAATTTGGCGAATCCCAGAACCGAAGGCACAGAACTGGATTACTACCTGGGAGTGGTCACCGGCAAACCTTCACCCACGGGTTTCGATGTGCTGACGGTCGACGCACACACGTGGGCCGTCTTCACCGCCGACGGGTCGGAAATCGAATCTGTGCAGTATTTGTGGCGAGATATCTACACGGAATGGTTCCCTGCCAACCCTTTTCGCTCCGTACCTGGTCCCGAGATCATGCGTACCGAATACAACGACGATTTCACCGTCGCACGGTTCGAGCTCTGGATTCCGGTCGAGAGCGAACTGAGCGACGTCGGGGCGTAAAACAGCCGCCAGGTCGGATGGAAGTCACGACCCGGCGGCTGAGCCATCAGATGAAACAGACTGTCAAAGAATCAGTTTCGCTCCGGTAGCAGCAACCACGTCCTCGACGCTGATGCCCGGCGCCGTCTCCACCAGGCGGAGACCGTCGTCAGTCACGTCGATCACGGCCATGTCGGTGATGATTCGCTGGACGCAGCCCTTACCGGTCAGCGGAAGCGAGCACTTCTCGACGATCTTGTGCTCACCCTTCTTCGAGACGTGCTCCATCATCACGATGACGCGCTTTGCGCCGTGGACCAGATCCATCGCGCCGCCCATGCCTTTGACCATGTGGCCAGGGATCATCCAGTTCGCGAGGTCTCCGGTGACACTGACCTGCATGGCACCGAGCACGGCAACGTCGACCTGGCCGCCGCGGATCATGCCGAACGACGCTGAGGAGTCGAAGAACGACGCACCGGGGAGAACGGTGATGGTCTCCTTGCCCGCATTGATCAGCTCGGGATCGAGTTCGTCCTCGGTCGGGTACGGCCCCACGCCCAGAACGCCGTTCTCCGAGTGCAATACAACGGTGATATCGGTCGGGAGGTAGTTCGGAACCAGCGTCGGCATACCGATGCCGAGGTTCACGTACTGCCCGTCCTCGAGTTCGCGCGCGACGCGGGCCGCCATCTCTTCGCGGGTGAGTTTGGTGGGTAGTACAGAAGTCATGCTCGTACCGTCCGATTCTCGATGCCGACCGTCACGGGGCCGACGTGGACAACACGCTGAACGTGAATGCCCGGCGTGTGGATCTCGGCGGGGTCGAGCTCACCCGGCTCTACGAGGTGCTCGACCTGCGCAATGGTGATGCGCCCCGACGTTGCTGCAGCCGGATTGAAGTTCTGGGTACTCGCGCGGTAGACGAGGTTGCCATGCCGGTCACCTTTCCAGGCATGGACCAGTGCATAGTCGGCGACGATGCCGCGCTCCATCACGTAGGTGACGCCGTCGAAGTCACGAGTTTCCTTGGGCGGACTGGCAACTGCGATGCCGCCGCTGCCGTCGTAACGCAGTGGCAGGCCGCCGTCGGCGACCTGGGTGCCGACGCCGGCCGGGGTGAAGAACGCGGGGATGCCCGCTCCCCCGGCGCGCATGCGCTCGGCGAGCGTGCCCTGCGGCGTGAGTTCGACTTCCAGCTCACCGGAAAGGTACTGACGCGCGAACTCCTTGTTGGAGCCGACGTACGAGCTGACAGTACGACGGATACGCCCCTTCTCCAGAAGCACTCCGAGCCCGAACCCGTCGGTGCCGCAGTTGTTGCTCACCGTTTCGAGTGATGTCGCGCCCTGCTCGAGGAGCGCATCGATGAGGATTTCCGGCACTCCGACGAGCCCGAAACCTCCGACAGCGATCGTGACGCCGTCCGGCACGTCGGCGACGGCCTCGGCAGCAGTGGGAATGACTTTGTCCATCATGTCGATCACAGTAGCGCGACCCGTACGTATTGTGAACCCCCGTCCGCATAACGAACATTTTTCGCCCCCGGCATTGCCTGGGTCACATCTACGAACTATTCTGTTCGCAGAGCGCAACACATGTACACATTGCGAACAACTTCACGTAACCGAACGACGAGGTTCCCTATGCTGCATCTACCGCCGAGGTACCAGCGGCCGACTGGCGTCAACGCCCCGGCCGATTTCGCGGACTACAAGACGACTTCCCTTCGCCACCCGAAGCAGCCGCTGAAGCTGCTCCCCCAGCGGCTCACGGAGCTCACCGGGCCGGTATTCGGCGAGGATCGCGTCGGCGCCGGCGAAAACGACCTGACCATTGCCAACGGCGGCGAAGCACAGGGACAGCGCATCGTCGTTCACGGCCGCGTACTCGACGGCGACGGAAAACCCGTCCCCCACACACTGCTCGAGGTGTGGCAGGCCAACGCCGGTGGACGCTACCGCCACACCGGCGACAACTGGCCCGCGCCGCTGGATCCGTTCTTCAACGGCCTGGGTCGCTGCGTCACCGACGCGAACGGCCACTACAGCTTCACCACGATCAAGCCGGGCGCCTACCCGTGGATGAACCACGACAACGCCTGGCGACCGGCACACATCCATTTCTCGCTGTTCGGCACGGCATTCACGCAGCGCCTCGTGACGCAGATGTACTTCCCCGACGATCCGATGTTCTTCCAGGACCCGATCTACAACGCGGTACCCGAAGCAGCACGTCACCGCATGGTCAGCGTCTTCGACTACGACGCCACAGTCCCCAACTGGGCTCTCGGGTTCCGCTTCGACATCGTCCTGCGCGGCCGTAACGCCTCCGTATTCGAGAACGAGGAAGACCACGATGACTGATCACACCGCGAAGCCCGCACCCACTTATCCGGTCGTCCCCGGCGACTTCACCACCGCCCCCTTCGGTGTCACGCCCTCTCAGACCGTCGGGCCGTACTGGCACATCGGCCTCCCCTGGACGGACGGCCCCGACGCCGCTCCCGCCGATGCCCCCGGACGAATCACGCTGGCCATCACGGTGATCGACGGCGCCCGTACACCCGTCGCCGACGCGATGATCGAAACATGGCAGGCCGATACGCTCGGACGCTTCAACCATCCGGACGATCCCCGTGGCGCAGTGGAGCTCACTCCGGCTGGTTTTCGCGGATTCGCCCGCAGCGCAGCGGATCCCACGGGCACTGCATTGGTCCACACTGTCAAGCCCGGTGCGCAGCCCACTGAAACGGATGCGGACGAGGCCCCACACGTGAACGTGTCGGTCTTCGCTCGCGGCATGCTCGACCGCCTGGTCACCCGCTTGTACTTCCCCGAGGACACCGACGCACACGCAACAGATCCGGTGCTGTCGTCACTGAGCGAAACCGAACGCGCGAAGTTGGTTGCAACCAAGGTCGACGGTGGGTACTCCTGGACGGTCTATGTTCAGGACGAGGACGCGAACGGCGTCGAGACGCCCTTCTTCGAGCTGTAAGAGGAGTACACATGCCCACTCGCGGCGCACTGTTCGACCCGGTGTTCGGGGCCACCCGCGTATCGGAGCACCTGTCCGACCAGGCGTGGGTCACCGCGGTGCTCGACGTGGAGGCCGCACTGAGTTGTGCGATGGCCACTGTCGGATTGGCGGACGGGGAACATTGCGCCGCGGTGGCTGCTGCCGCGGCCGAACTCTCACAACCGGGCGGTCTGGACATCGTGGCGCTCGGCCGCGCGTCGGCCGCCGGCGGAAATCCCGTCATTCCGCTGGTGAAGATGCTGCGCGAAAGGGTGGGACAGGAAGGTGTGCCTGCCTCCGTGGTGCACCCGGGCGCCACCAGTCAGGACATCATGGACTGTGCGCTGATGCTGTTGACGCGACGCGCGGGCGCGGTGGTTCTGGCCGACCTGACCCGCGCCGCCGATTCCGCCGCCCACCTCGCCCGCATCCATCGCTCTACTCCGATGGTCGCGAGAACCCTGGGACAACAAGCACTTCCGACCACCTTCGGGCTACTGGCATCGAGTTGGTTCACCGCACTCGACGCCGCAGCGATTCGCCTCGAGATCGTATTGTCCACGTTGCCGGTTCAATTCGGCGGAGCCGCAGGAACACTCGCTGCGTTGTATCCCGACGGGCTCAGGATCGCCGACGCGCTGGCCGACGAACTCGGCCTGGCCAGGCAGGTCACTCCCTGGCACACCGACCGCGTGACTATCGCAGAACTCGCGACCACACTCGGTATCGTCGCCGGCGCCGTTTCCAAGCCCGCCACCGACATCACCGTCATGGCGTCCACCGAACTGTCCGAGGTTGCCGAGAGCGCTCCGGGCGGCTCATCGGCCATGCCGCACAAGCAGAATCCGGTTGCCGCGATCACCGCCCGCGCGGCAGCGCGACGTGCTCCCGCGCTGGTGGCCACAGCCCTGTCGAACATGGATCACGAATTCGCTCGCGCCGCAGGCCCCTGGCACGCCGAGTGGGAAACCGTCACCGATCTCCTGCGTCTGGCAGGCGGAGCGGCGCACCAGCTTTCCGTGAGCCTCACCGGCCTGCAAGTACACACCGAGTCGATGGCTCGCAATCTCGACATCACCGGTGGCCTGATTCTCGCCGAGCGTGTCACCAAGGCCCTGTCCGCACACACTGATCGAGCGCGCGACATCGTCACCGCGGCAGCCACTTCCGGAACCAGATTGGATCGTGATCCCGCCATCGCAGAGCACCTGAGCGAAACCGAGATCGCCGAACTACTCGACCCCGCACACTATCTGGGCCACGCCACCGATCTGGTCGACCGCGCCCTCGCCGAACGCCCCACAGGAGGATCTCGATGAGCGTCGCGCTCAACTTTCAGCAGACCGGCAATCTCGATGCCCCGGCAGTGGTTCTCCTGGGTTCACTCGGATCCGATCTGTCCATGTGGCAGCCGCAGATTCACGCGCTGTCGAATCGCTACCGCGTCATCGCCGTCGACCATCGCGGCCACGGCAAGTCACCGGTGCCTGCGGGCCCCTACTCCATTGCCGATCTCGCCGGCGATGTCATCGCTCTCCTCGATTCGCTCGAACTCGAGTCCGTACATCTCGTCGGGCTCTCCCTCGGCGGCGCTGTCAGCCAGTGGATCGCCGCACACCACCCCACTCGCGTCGAGACGTTGACCTTGATGTGCACGTCCTCGCAGTTCGCCCCGGCTCAGCCGTGGATCGATCGTGCTCGGGCTGTCCGTGCGGACGGTATCGCGTCAATCGCGGCCGCCGTCGTCGGACGCTGGTTCACGCCGGGACTGGCCGACAACGATCCGGAACTAGTTGCCCGCCACGTCGCAATGGTCGAAGCCACACCCGACGAGGGCTATGCCGCCTGCTGCGAGGCGCTTTCGACGTGGGACGGCCGCAACGACCTGGCACGCATCGTCGCTCCGACGCTCCTCATCGCTGGCGAGCAGGATCCGGCGACGCCTCCGGCGACGTTGAGCGCGATCGCCGACGGTATCGCCGACGCGGTACTGCACGTCGTTGATCCCGGCGCACACCTCGCCAACGTCGAACAAGCCGGGCGCGTCACCAAACTACTTGCAACGCATATTGCCTCGCACACATCTGCGCTCGCCCAACGTAGCGCCGCGGTGTCGGCCGGCATGACCGTACGACGCCAGGTGCTCGGCGACGCCCACGTCGACCGTTCCATTGCCGGTGCCACCGAGTTCACCGCCCCTTTCCAGGACTTCATCACTCGCACGGCGTGGGGTGACATCTGGTCGCGCCCCGGCCTCGATCACCACACCCGCAGGCTCCTCACTCTCGCGATCCTCACCGCCGTCGGCAACGAACACGAACTCGACATGCACATTCGCGCTGCGCTGCGTGCCGGGATCGATCCCGACGAACTCGTGGAAGTATTTCTCCATACCGCGGTCTACGCGGGTGTGCCGAACAGCAACTTGGCTTTTGCGCTGGGAAAGCAAGCACTCGCGGACCTCTCGGCCGAACCTGAGGAGAACGAGACAACATGAGTGAGAACAGCAGCGAGCAGGCGCCGGGACCGTCCCCGGACTACGTGCAGTCGCTGGCCCGTGGGCTTTCCGTCATCAAGGCTTTCGACGGTGAGCACCCGCGTCGCACCCTCAGCGAGGTTGCCAGGCACACCGATCTCACGCGTGCGACCGCTCGCCGCTTCCTGCTCACACTCGTCGAACTCGAATACGTACGTACTGACGGTTCGGTGTTCTGGTTGACGCCTCGCGTCCTCGAACTCGGCTACAGCTACCTGTCCAGTCTGTCTCTCCCCGAGATTGCCGGGCCGCATCTGGAAGCTTTGTCCGCCAAGGTCCGTGAATCCACGTCCGTGTCGATCCTCGACGGTGACGACGTCGTCTACGTGGCTCGTGTTCCGGTCAGCCGCATCATGACGGTGTCCATCACCATCGGCACGCGCTTTCCCGCCTATGCGACGTCCATGGGCAGGGTCCTGCTCGCGGGCCTACCCGACGACGCATTAAACGCATACCTCTCTCGAGTGTCCTTCGCCCGCCTGACCGGCAAGACCATCTCCACGGCCGACGGACTACGCGCCGAACTCGAGAAGATTCGCGCCGACGGATTCGCGATAGTCGATCAAGAACTCGAAGAGGGTCTGCGCTCTCTTGCCGCACCCATCCGGGACGCAACCGGTGACGTGGTCGCGGCCGTCAACATCTCCACCCAGGCTGCCCGCTACAGCGCCGAAGCTGTTCGCGGTGAACTGGTTCCGGCCGCAGTCGCCACCGCAGACGCAATCTCCGTCGATCTCGGACGTACTCAGTCGTCCAACAATCACTCGGCAGCGACCCGCTGACCGAGCAGACCCAAGGAAGAACCAATGCCTGACGTTGTCATCTGTGAACCGCTCCGCACCCCTGTCGGCCGCTTCGGCGGTGTATTCCGCGACGTTGCCCCGGAAGATCTCGCCTCGACGCTGATCACCGAACTCGTCACGCGTACCGGCATTTCCGGCGCGGAGATCGACGACGTCATCCTCGGCCAGGCTTCACCGAACGGTGAGGCTCCTGCGATCGGACGCATCGCGGCGCTCAACGCGGGTCTAGGTGTGGACGTTCCTGGCATGCAGGTGGATCGCCGGTGCGGGTCGGGATTACAGGCAGTCATCCAGGCCGTCATGCAGGTTCAGTCCGGTGGCAGTGACCTGGTCCTCGCGGGCGGTGCCGAGTCGATGAGCCAGGCCGAGTTCTACGCAACCGGAATGCGTTGGGGCGTCAAGGGTGAAGGTGTTGCGCTCAGCGATCGTCTCGCGCGCGCCCGCGTGACAGCCGGCGGACGTGACTTCCCGGTTCCCGGCGGAATGATCGAAACGGCAGAGAACCTGCGCGCCGAGTTCTCCATCAGTCGCGAAGATCAGGACGCACTCGCGGTGCAGTCGCATCAGCGTGCCGTTGCCGCACAGAAGAACGGCGTCTTCGCCGAGGAAATCGTTCCGGTATCCGTTCCGCAGCGCAAGGGTGAGGCCCTGCTCGTCGACACCGACGAGCATCCGCGGGCCGACACTTCGATGGAATCGCTTGCACGCCTTCGTCCCATGCGCGCAAAGATCGATCCGGACTCCACCGTGACGGCAGGTAATGCCAGCGGCCAGAACGACGGCGCAGCGATGGCGATCGTCACCACCTCAGACAAAGCCCGCGAACTCGGACTGCGCCCCCTCGCACGCCTGGCAAGTTGGAGCGTTGCCGGAGTTCCCCCGCGCACCATGGGCATCGGTCCCGTCCCGGCGTCGGAGAAGGCACTCGGCCGCCTCGGATTGACCGTGGCGGACATGGATGTCATCGAACTCAACGAAGCCTTTGCGGCACAAGCACTTGCAGTCCTGCAGAGTTGGAATCTCGAGGCCGACGACCCGCGCATCAACCCCAACGGCTCCGGCATCTCCCTCGGACATCCGGTCGGTGCCACGGGTGGACGAATCCTGGCCACCCTGTTGCGCGAGATGGACCGTCGCGAAGCGCGTTACGGCCTCGAGACGATGTGCATCGGCGGCGGGCAGGGCCTGGCTGCGGTCTTCGAGCGCCTGTCCTGATCAAGCCCCGACGTGCGGGACGCCGGAGTCACCGAGTTCGCCGCGTAGGCCGTCGAGAAAGACACGCAGCAGGTCGGTGAGGTCGGCCTGCTGCTGCTCGGTGAGAATCGACGTCAGTTCGGCTTCACGGCCGAGGACTCGGTCCACCAATTGCTCCACCAGTCCGTGACCGGCGGCAGTGAGGGTCACGAGCACTATTCGTGACCCTTCCGCGGCGGAAGACCTCTCCACCAGACCCGCGTTCTCCGCGCGCGCGAGTCGCTGCGAGATTGCACCGGCCGTGACTCCGGTCTGCTCGGTGATCTGGCGAGTCGTCAACTGATACGGCTCGCCGGATCGCCGCAGGACACTGAGCAGGTCCAGAGTCGCGGTGTCCGCACCGGCCGAGGCGAGTACCCGTCGGCGATCCTCACCGAGCAGCTTGGCGCACATCCACAGCCTGGTGACGATGCCGATACCCTCCACGGGCGTGCCCGGCCTTTCGCGAAGCCACGCCAAGGCAACCGCGTCCACCGCGTCGTCCGGGTTGTAGTCGCCCACCACTGCACACCTCGTTTAGCTCTAAATGATACGTTCTTCGTATAGGTCTAAACGTAGCTCACGGAGGTAGGCATGACACGCACAGTTCTGGTAACCGGCGGCGGAACAGGGATCGGACGCGCAGTTGCAGCGGCGTTCGCCCGAGACGGAGACACCGTTTTTGTCACCGGCCGACGCACGGAACCACTCGAAAAGACCGCGGAGGAGTTGGGCGATAATGTTCACGCCTTGACTTGTGACAACTCCGACCCGAAAGACCTGAAGCGGCTGCAGGATTCACTTCCGGGAACCATCGACGTCGTGGTGCACTGCGCCGGCGGTAACACGGACTTCGATCGCGAAGCGCCGTCAGATCTGGAATCCCTGGCCGCCGGGTGGCGGGCCAATCTGGACTCCAATCTGATCTCGGCAGTGTTGACCACAGCAGCAGTTCGAGATCGAATCCCCAGTGGCGGTGCCGTCATCACCATCGGATCGATTGCCGCCGACAAGGGAGCTGGAGCGTACGGCGCTGCCAAAGCAGCAGTTGCGACGTGGAATGTCGATCTGGCCGCCGAACTGGGCCCAGAAGGCATCACGGCGAACATCGTCTCCCCCGGTTACATCGCCGACACCGAGTTCTTCCGGGACTTTCTGACGGACGAGCGTCGCGCGATGCTGATCGAATCCACCAGCACCAAGCGCGCCGGAACCCCGGACGACATCGCATCAGCCGTCCATTTCTTGGCCTCACCGGGTGCCCGGCAGATCACCGGTCAGGTATTGGCAGTCAACGGCGGTGAGAGAACCAGTCGCTGATCACGCCAGGTGGCGCTCGAAGAACGAGTCGATTCGCTTCCAGGCATCCTGCGCTGCAACTGGATCGGGACCGATTCCGAGGATGCGCTCCAAAGGACGAAGCACCTTGGGTCCGGCCTCCGCGTCGTTGAGGAACGCGTGGCCGGCGGTGGGGTACTCCTTGACGTCGTTCTCGATACCGGCATTGCTGAGCGCCGTCTCCAGCTTCGCTGCCGCGCCCCGGAGCGAAAAGTCCTTGCCTCCGAAACTCCCGACGATCGGGCACGCATCCACCACGGCCTCATCGAGTTTGCGCGGAAGCTGACCGTAGTTCACCGAGGCAGCGTCGAAATCTCCGGCGCTGACCATCGCGAAGCCGCCGCCCATGCAGAATCCGATGACCCCGATCTTTCCGGTGCAGTCCGTGGATTCCACAAGCCAACTGCGAGCGACTTCGATGTCGGTGAACGCCTTGCCGTGTCCTCGAAGCATCGACGTCATGGTGGGCACGAGGCACCGCTTCGCCCCGCCCGCGCTGTAGAGGTCGACAGCAAGCGTCAAAAACCCCGCAGCGGCCAGCCGCTTGGCTTGCCGCTGCATCACCTCCTCGAGCCCGAAGGCCTCGTGAATCATCACTACCCCCGGCCACGGGCCGGGGGTAGTGGGGGTTTCGAGTATCGCTCGCAGCGGTTGTGATCCGCCGACTACTGCGGCGCGGCCCGTCAGATCTATGTCCACCATGTTTCGATGCTAGGCCGACGCAGGGTCCGTACGCTCGGAAGCGAGGTCAGGGGAGTTGTTTTCCCTGGCCCGCCGCAAGCCCGGTCAAGACCTCGGCGAGCTGCGGCAAGGCGTACGGTGCGCTCAGTGGACCGAAATTGTCGACAAAGGCATTCGAGAGCAGAAGTTCGACCGGCGCATAGGCTCGCGCCTTCACCGCGGGGAGGTTCTGGAAAACTGCGAAGTTCTCCAACCTCGTCGTCGCTTCCTGATCAGAAGCGAGGCTGAGCAAAATGTCTGCGGGTGCGAGTACCTCCGCCTGCTCCATCGACAGCGCAGTCATCTGCTCGGCGTTGTATCCGCGATAGTCGAGTCCGAGTTCGCGCAGCAGAACCCCGGGCGCACTGGCATCCCCCTGCACATACAACTGATCGCCGTACATCGAGCCGATCATGATCGTCTTGCCACCCAAGCCGTTCAGGGAAGCTGCGGTGTCGGAGATCAGAGCGTCGGTCCGGGCGATCGCTGCAGCAGCAGCCTCGTCGACAAAAGCGGCCTGCCCGACCGTGGCGACGCCGTCACGCCACGAGGTGGTCCAGTCCAGCGCGATGACCGGCGCGATCTGACTGAGCCTCTCGGCTGCCGGTTCGAGATAAGTCTTCATTCCGATGATGAGGTCCGGCGAGTAGCGCGCGATGATTTCCGGGTTGATTTCGCCTGTGGTGCCGAAGCTTTCGAGGTCGGCTATTCCCGCGGTGCTCTGCCAAGGCAGTGAACCGCGGTCCCACGATCCTGTGTTGCCGTAGGCGACTGGGTGAACGCCGAGCGAGAGCAGGAATTCCAGATCCGTGAAGTCGCTGGCAACAACGATCCTTTCCGGCTTTCCCGAGATCGTGGTGGTTCCGAGCGCATTGATCACCTCACGTTGTTCGCCGGCATCAGAAGCATCTGATGTAGTCGAACACCCGGCAAGGATGGCGGCCGCTGCCGCCGCGCCGACGCCGAAGAACCCACGGCGGCTGAGCTGGTCCACAAGTTCAGCGGTCGTCGGTGATTCGCGAATCGTTCCGTACACGTGTGCACTCTCCTTCTCGGCGTCTGCTGCGCGCACCGAGGGCACAGCGAAAGAGAGGTTAGCCCACCCTCATCTTCCATAGGGTTCCTACGTTTGCGATTCCGAGAGATCGGAGCGATAAAAATGGACCGTTCTCGAGCGGACAAGTACATTCCCGCTGATCTATCACCGCAGGCAGTTGGGCGAGCCACCAGTCCCTGCCTTCGGCGATCGGGTCGCTCCAGCATCGAAAATCAGTTGAAGATCAGTTGCCATTCCCTCCTCGAAAGCTTCCGAATTACCGTCTTTTGCACGTCGCCCACCGTTCGACTTGCGCGGCGTGGGAGGATAGACATATCGAGATCGGGACTTCGATGTGAGGGCCCGGATCGAGTTTGTAGGGAGTATCGGTATGGCACAGGGCATCGTGAAGTGGTTCAACGGCGAAAAGGGCTTTGGTTTCATCGCTCCCGACGACGGAACACCGGACGTGTTCGTTCATTACTCTGAAATCTCGGGCAACGGCTACAAGTCGCTCGACGAGAACCAGCGTGTGGAGTTCGAGGTTGGCCAGGGCCAGAAGGGTCCTCAGGCCACCAATGTGCGCGCTGTCTAATCAGTGACACAAGAAGAGGGGCGCCCCCCCAAGGGGGGGGGCCGCGTCGGGAGTGTGCTTACGGCGCCCCCCGAAGCGCGGTTGGTGTGTCTTATAAACATCTGACGCTGCCCACGGGCGGTCGGGGGTGTTGTTGTCGGTGGGGGGCG
>NZ_CAURKP010000077.1:0-24759 GCF_963525155.1 uncultured Rhodococcus sp. | reverse complement strand
CCCAGGCGGATTCCGAATACTTGGTGCGACGCCAGCTTCCGGAGAAGGACGACGAGATGTCGCGAGTGTATTTGTCGCCGTGGATTTCTGCGCCTTCGGCGATGGCCTTGGCCAGCCGCTGACGGTGGGTGAGCGATTCGAAAGCCTGTTGACGCTTACCCGAGCTGTAGTACGCGACGACGACGCCGCGGTCGGAGTTGTAGTGGTCGTAGGGGAACATGATCTGGGAGATGTCGCGGTCGGTGTTGGACGCGCCGCCGTAGATGCGGTCCTCGGTCTCCCACCACCGACGCGAGTATTCGATACCGAGCTTGCCCGACGACGACGGCTTGGCTGCATCCAACGCGAGCAGGATGTCGGAGGGCAGGTTGTTGTTCAGCCGCTTGATCAGGTGCGGTGGGATCGTGCAGATTGCGTAGTCGGCGGTGATCGACTTGGATTTGCCGTCGACGACGTAGTCGACGGTGACGCCTTCCGGCACGTTCTTCATGCCGCTGACCTCGGCGCCGAACTCGATGTTGTCCATCCCGATCGCGTCCTGGAACTTGTAGTAGATCCGGTCCATGCCACCGACGGGGGTCATCATCGTCATGGCCTGGTCGTAACCGAACTCGAAGGAGAATGCACGCCCGATGCCGCCCTGGATGACATCGCTCATCCCGAATGGTTCGATCTCGGTTCCGAAGTTGAGGCCGGCGCCCGGCTCCGCGGAGTGCCCTCGACGCGAGGATCCGACGTAGCGGCCGTCGCTGGAGAGATCACCGAAGTCGGTGAGGAAGGACGAGAGTGCTTCTTTGTCTTCCTTGCTCAAGACCTGGTCGAGAGCGCCCTGATTGGTGGCCTTCTGCAGCAGCTCGGACATGTATCCGTAGGTGTCGGCTTTGGCTGCTCGGTAGGTGATCGACTGATTCGCCAGCGGCTTGTTGCCGGTGTAGTTGACGAAGGTGTTCGCGTTCTGGTTTCCGAACATCTGCAGTTCGACGCCCAGTTCGCGGCAGTAGTCGATGGTGTTGTGATTTTGCGGAATACGCGTCGCACCGAGGTTGTAGAAGTGGCCTTCCGAGAACGTACAGGTCTGTGTCTCGCCGTTCAGGTCGGTTTCTTCGGTGCCGTTGCGGATCGACCACACCCGACCACCCGGGCGGTTGCGTGCTTCGAGGACGGTGACCTTGTATCCGGCCTTCTGCAGTTCGTAGGCGGAGCACAGACCGGACGGTCCGCCGCCGAGGATCACGACGGAGTGATTTCCCTTGACCTTTCCGATCAGGTCACCCGCTGCAGGTGCCTGAAACCGCCTCGGCGTCGACGCCACTGCCGGCGCCAGGCCGATGGACGACATAGCACCGAGCGCCAGGCCCGCGCCGCCGGTGATTCCCAGGCTGCGCATGAAAGATCTACGTGTGTATGGCATTCGAGCTCCCCAGTGTGCTCCCGGTGACCCGGGTGGTTGGTGTTGAACACAGACTTCAGGAGCGTTGGGTCCGGAACTTGACGCACAGGAAACAGTCAGTGGGGACCGAGTGAGAAACCTGCGAGCATCAGCATCGGGCTCTCTCACCCGAGTGCGATCAGCGGAAGCATGCCCGCAATATCGGCGTTACATAACCGGACTAGCGTGACGCGACATGTCCGCTCTCACCGAAGCTATCGCGCGGTCCTTCACAACGCGCGAGAAGCAGCCCCCGGCGCGATCACCGCTGCGCGCGTTGGGTCGTCGGCAACTCTCGGGCGCCGAAGTGCTGGCCCAGTCGGTGGCAACCACTGCCCCTGCTGTGTCGATGGTCGTTCTGCCCGTCACCATGCTGACACACGGCCGATTGTTGAGCGGGATGATCACCATCATCGCGGCCACCGTGCTGGTGACGCTCATAGCCTTCTGCGTTTCGCAGTTCACCCGCCGAATGGCTGCGTCGGGCGGATTGCACAGCTTCGTCTTTCGCGGCCTGGGCACCCGGGCAGCATTGACCACCGGCATCGCCATGCTGGTCAAGTACGTCGGCAGCGCGGTGATGACGCTCTATCACGGCGGACAGGCCGCAATCGCATTGCTCGGCTTCGCAGGTGTACACGTGGACAAGACTTTTCACGTCATCGCGCTCTATCTGGGGATAGCCTTGCTGATTCTCGGCGCTCTCGTGCGAAGTGTCAGATTTGCCGCGCTCGCGATCCTCGTCGTCGAAAGCTGTTCACTTCTGTTCATCGTCGGGCTCATGATCCTGGGCGGTTCCGGAAGTCAACAAGCACAGATCGTTCCCCCCACCTCCGGCCACGGGTTGTTACTCACCGCCCTGGCTGCCGTGTTCGCTCTCGCCGGATTCGAGAGCGCGGCCTTCTTCGGCCCCGAGGCCCGTCGCCCGCTGGTAACCGTCACCCGCACAGTCCTTCTCACTCCGATCATCTGTGGATCGCTCTTCATCTTCGCGGGCTGGGCCGCTTGGTCCGGGCGCAGTGACACCCTCGTCAACGCCTATCTCCACGGAACGGCGACGGGCGTGAGCCCCGGTGTCGTGATCGCGCTCAACGTCGGTCTGGGGTGCTCGTGGCTGGCGTCCTCGATGGCGTCGTCCAATGCTGCGTCACGCCTGGTCTATTCGTTCGGTGTCGAGCGCCTACTCCCCCGCCGGTTCGCCTCGGTTCACAGTGCCTTCCGTACGCCCTACTTCGCATTGACTACCGTGGTCTGCACCGTCCTGCTGGGCGGCGGAACCTTTGCCGTTCTCGGGCGCGGAGAAATCTTCGACGACGTTCGACTGACTGTTCGCGGCGCCGTCATCGTGGCCTATGCACTGACGGCTATCGCATCCGTTGTCTTCCTGACACGGATCGGCGAGCACACTCCCGGCGTTCTCGCGGCCGCGTCGTGTGGCAGTGGTGCCGGAGCGATAGTCCTCGGTTACCTGGTTTATGCCAACACGATCGACCACGCGTACGTTGCACCGATCGCCGTGCTCGTGATCCTGACTTCGGGCACACTCTGGCAGTTCTACCTGCGACGCCGAAGCCCCAAAAGTCTGCTGCACGTCGGCGCTTTCGACAGTCCCGAAACCGAGGACGTACTACCAGGAGCTGGGGTGTTCGCCACCGACGCAGCCGGAAACATCGTGCTGGTGGGCGAGCCGACTGCCGGCGCCCGCTGATGGTGGGCCGACCACGCGACCTCGGTGGGCACGAACCCCGAGCGGTTCAGCGCGCCCTTGCCCTCCTCGAGTCGGCGGCCAGGCTCGGATCGGGAGCCACCGCCAAGGACATTGCCGCCCTGGCCGACATCCCACCTGCCACTGCGTATCGGTTACTCAACATCCTTGTCGCCGACGGTTACCTGGTTCGGATCGCCGACCTCTCCGGCTTCGCACTAGGCCGACGCACCCGTGAATTAGCCGGGGCTGCCGCCGAACCCACACCCATCGACAATTCGGTGCTCCTCGAAGAACTCCGCGAGCAGGTACGGTTCGGCGTCTACCTCGCGTCGTTTGCAGAAAACAGAATTCGGCTCGTCGATCGCGATCCCGACCACGAACTCAGCGGCGAACGCACACTGGTCACGGCCCTTCACGCGTCGGCTATCGGGAAGCTGCTCCTCGCCAGCCGACCCGAATTGGCCGAGACCCCATTGCGAAAGGTCACCGCACACACCATCACCGACGGCGACGCATTGGAACTCGAACTCTCTCGGATCCGGCGCGGTGAGGCCGCCCGTGAGGTCGACGAGATTCGTGTCGGACGCTCCGCCGTCGCCGTCCCGATCCACGACGCGGAAAGGTGTGTCGTCGGTGCCTTGGCTGCGATAGGTCCGACCGGCAGACTTTCCATCGACGACGTAGACCTGGTGGCACTGCTGCGGGAGTACGCGGAACGCATCGTTGCACCGACGATGTCGAAGGCAAGCTGAAAATCAGAGGCCGAACACACGTTTGGCAAAGCCGAGATGCTCGTCAGCCCAGCCGATGACGCCGAGCGTGGAATCGAGATTCTGCGGCGGAGTGCGCACCAAGGTGTCGCGTCGGACGAGTCGGTCGAAATCGACCTGTGCACGGTCGAACTGGACCCCGGCCGTGACCATGATGTTCGCCAGTTCTTGCGCCATCACCCCGTACGCGACTGTCGTGGGATGAACGCCGTCGAGCGAGAAGAGGCCGCCCGAAGCGCGGCCGCCGCGACCGTCGGCGGAGAGGAACAGCGAGTCCGGCACGGGTTGCAAGTCGGTCAGCGCCTTGGGAAGGGGGTACGGCGTCCACCATGACGGCCGCGCATTGACGTCGGTGACGTAGCGCCGTGAGGCCACGCGCTCGAGCAACCCGGCAATATCGCAGAGGTACCAGTCCTTCCCCACCCGACGGGCATTCGCGACGGCTTGCTCGATTCCGTCGTTGTACATGTCGATTGCGGTGTCGACGGCCCATGCCTGCGCGCCGGTGATGTGCTGATCGCGTTGTGGATCGAAGTCGGTGTCGCGCACCCACGGTCGTGCGTAGTACGGGAAGTAGCGGGATCCGATTTCGATCTTCCCCCCGAGCCCGTGGGCGATCGGTGCGATGGTCACGTGTGGGACGGTGCAGAGGATGACGTGCTGGGCGTTGATCTTGCGGATCGCGGCCAGCACCTCGGCGTACTCCGACGCGAAGTGCTCAGGCCGCCACACCGTGTAGTCGCGCTTGCCGCCCGGATCACGGAAGTTGTTGCCGCTCCACTCGACTCGAAGTTCGGTGACGGTGCGGAGCGCGTTGTTGGCACCGAGGAAGACGATCAGAGTTTCGATGCCTTCCTTGCCCAACTCCGCTGCTGCGTCGAACGCGGTCATACGCTTCTCGGCGTCGGAGCCTCGCGGCAGAACCCGCAGTGCGGCGCGCTCACCGTTGTTCTCGACGATCTGGCTGATCAAATCGTCGTGCGGTTGGTGAAGAGCATCCTCGCAGCCCTGCGCCGTCTTGGTCAGAGCGTCACGAAGATCCCACCCGTACACCGAGAGGTTGTGGTTGATTGCCGAGAACGTCGGCGCCTCACTGCCCGGTCCGCGTTCCCAGTAGTCCTCCACCTGATCCATGAACGCACGTGCAGCAAAGAGTGCGAGCGGAACCTCCCAGAGGTCGAGCCGTGGGCCGAAGCGCTCCTTGAGGGTGCGGAGCAACAGTTCGATGTTGAGCGGAAGCCCGCCCGGGCCGCCGTAACGGGGAAAGCGGAACTGGTCGAGCCGGCCCAGCTGGTGAGCAATGATCGCCGGATACGACAGATCGGTATTGAAGATCGCCCCGCTCTGGAATCCCTGCGACAGCGAATCGCCGATGACCACCAACCGGTGGGGAGCATCTCCCCCTGGCGGAACTACCGGAATCCCCACTGTGGGATCGAACTGCGGAACCCTTGGTCCGCCGGCGGCCGCGGCCACGACGTCGTCGGGAGTATCGGATGGAAGTTCCATGCCCACTCACCTCCGGAAAAGTCCAGCTGGTCAGCTGATCAGTGGTGGCTTACGCCGATCGGCATTGTCCTGCTCCGATTGCTTCTCGATCGACCTGACAACCTCGTCGGCCCACTGTTGATTTCGCCCGTCGAATTCCGCGCGGTCCCGACGCGCGATACCCCGCCCCACCAGGATGGCAATCGGAATGGAACACACGACCCATACGAGTAGTACGCCTCCGACAATCCACCACATAACCAGTAATTGTGCCCGATTCGACGACTGTTGTGCTCCAGGTCGAAACATCTGTCCGAATCGTGGCGGTCAATCCAGTTGAGCGCGCAGGTCAGAAACGATCTGCGCCGACGGTTTCGCGGGCTTTGCGAACCTGATTCCAACCACGAGCGGCGATGCCGAAGGCAACAAGCGACATCAGATCCGAGACCGTCAGACCGTGTTCTCTGTTCAACGACCACAAGACCTGACCTTCCAGCGGTCCATTGAAGAACAGCCACGCCACCCCTGCACAGACGGTCACAACAACACTGGCTTTGGACGGCTTCATCAAACACACGGTGCTGGTCACGAACAACAAGTTCATGAAAACCAGACCGTAGAAAATTCCGATCATGCGACTCCCCCCGAAGTTCGTTCGTTCAGCCGCGGTTGAAGTTCAGGTACGCCTTCGACGGTGTCGGGCCGCGCTGGCCCTGGTATTTGGATCCGGCCTCGGAGCTTCCGTAGGGGAACTCTGCAGCGCTCGAGAGCTTGAGCAGGCAGAGCTGTCCGATCTTCATTCCCGGCCAGAGCGTGATCGGCAGGTTTGCGACATTGGACAGCTCCAGTGTGATGTGGCCGCTGAAACCCGGGTCGATGAAGCCGGCGGTGGAGTGCGTCAAAAGGCCCAGGCGCCCGAGGCTCGACTTACCTTCGAGACGGCCGGCGAGGTCGTTCGGCAGTGAGCACACTTCGAGAGTCGAACCGAGAACGAACTCGCCGGGATGAAGCACAAACGGCTCGCCCTCTGCCGGTTCGACCAGGCTGGTCAACTCGTCCTGGCGAAGTGCCGGGTCGATGTGCGTGTACCGCGTGTTGTTGAAAACCCGAAACAGACCGTCGAGGCGCACGTCGACGCTCGACGGTTGCACCATAGAGTCGTCAAAAGGGTCGATACCCAGACGTCCAACGGAGATTTCGGCACGGATGTCACGATCGGAGAGCAGCACAGGTAGAGGTTACCGGTTCTGCGGGCAGTGCCGGCCCATCGCCGGGGCGATCACACTGTGGTTACCGAACACGATGCGCGGGTTCTGGACTCCCACGGGAGAGCCCAGCCCCACCTGTCTCAAGTTCTCCATGCCGAAAGGCTTTCCCGCGCAGAACTTGTGGGCAAATCATTTACCGATGGCGCCGACTTCCACACGCCTGTGTTGATCAATGACGGCCGGGGACACCGCTGCTTGAAAGCTCGTCTGATAATGTTCGGAAAGCACGTTGATCGGCGGTGAAAACACGTCCGGTCGGCTGCGACGCCGATGTAGTTCAATGGTAGAACATCAGCTTCCCAAGCTGAATACGCGGGTTCGATTCCCGTCATCGGCTCCACAGATTTTCCGCAGTTCAGAGCCCTTTTGGGGCAGTCGAACTTCGCTTGTTTGGGTCCCAATCCTGTGACAGGTACACGGCAGGTACACAACCCCCTCCATTCAGTGATCAGTCAATGTGAATCCAACGAAAATGGGGGTGCTAGAGGACCGCGTCTCGGAATTCTGCAGTTCATCGATGCCGTCCGACTGGTCGTGCCCCGGCCTGAATCGGTGTCCATTGCGCGCACTGTCAGGAGAGTGCTGTCGACCTCGAAGCCGATGGTCGCCGGTACCTCGGTTCGTTTGCCGTCCATCAGTGATTCGAGCGCGACTACCAACCGATGGGGTTGGAAACTGTCTCCGCTCGGACTCCGCGCGCTTATCAGTTGAAGTTTTTGAAACCGATCTGCCGTAGCGCACCCGGACACCGGGGACCACAACTCACGCAAGAATGCAGATCTTCTCACAATCACAACTGTGAAAATACCCAAGTCCGTCAAAAATCACCTTCGAAAAGAATCAAGTACGTATTCTTCCTCAGTACCGGACAGCCCTAACCGTAAGTGCCAATGTACGACCATCGCTCTGCACATCGAAAACGCTCACCAACCTACATCTTGTGCCTGCTCGGATCATCCGTGGATCAACCCATACACTCCGGATCCGGAGAGCCGGATAAAGCTCGAAGAAATACCCCAGTTTCGAGGACTGTCACATTAGCGTCGTGCTACCTTCCCGAAGATCTTTAGAACCGGCAGATTGGCCCCAATTCGATAGAAGGCCGTAAGTGTCCAGAGTCGAAACCTTATTCCCCGCAAGCATCGCAGCGCCTTCCCTGGTTATGACGTTCGGAGCTACGGCTTCTCACGCAACTCCCAAACCTGGCAACTTTGGCGCAGGCGCTTCTGGTGGACCTTGGTTGGTGGACTACAACTCCTCGAATCGCCTCGGATATATCAGGACAGTCACCTCATTCGGTCCAGGCTCGCCGCTTACATTGCAGGTCCCAATTTCGATAGCAGGACATCTGCCCTGTATGCAGTAGCGAATCTTGCCGGGCCCTAGACGGAGCGAGGAGGTGAATTCAAATGGATAACGTCCTCTTTGCTATCGTCAACGTGATCGTGGCGATGGCGAACGGTTCCACGATCCCCTTCTCATTAGAAGGCGCAGGGCCACTAACCGCTCCCGACTTGTAGAGAAGATCGGCCGACCGCATGTGGATGACATTTTCAGCTCTGCCTGAAACCTGCATATCAGAAGATGCGTGGATCGTGCGGTGGTCACAAACATAAGCTCCCCTACCTGGCCAGGAAGGGGAGCTTATGTTTGACAGGTCCCAAATAGTCGGTCGAGGCCGCCCCGAATAGGATCAGCAACCGAATGTCACAGCGCCGACTGGTTTGATCACGCGAGTGTGCACCGTGAGCAGAATTCACACAGAGGTCGATTAATGTACATCTGCTGAATCAGCCTTCTCAGCTCCGTTTGATCGAATACGTCTGCTGGCTCGAGTGCCCTTGCCACGGTGAGGCAAGCTACCGATCTCGGACGCGGGCGCTGTCTCTTGATGTTGATGTTGACCACGATGGACCTGTACCTAGTTGGCACTGACCAATTTAGGTCGTCGAACAGGTGGCCGGTGGAAGCGCTTCGGTCTTCGGCCTGATCACGAGTGGCCGCTATGTGGTGAGAATCGGTCGGTCTCCTCTTGAAATGTAGTCGGCGAATCGTTCAATTCCTGCCTGTGAGAAGCTTCCTCGACCTGCGCGTCTAAGTGCGGCTTCGACGAATGGGAGCGGTTTCCTGCGGTATGTGCGGTAGATGCTGTCGAGTACTGGTTGCAGTGCCCGGCGTGCGAGGTCTGCTGTTTCCGGGTCTGAACCCCCGAATTTCACTGTCACATTCGGCATAGATACCCCTGCTGGTCGAGTGTCCGATTCCCTGGCCGGAAGCGTACGTATCGGGATTGCAAATCAGTACAGAAACACCAAAACGGGGCGCTAAGTCCCTACTTGCGGTGGATACGACTCCGTCTTTGGGTTGACGAAAAGGGGCCCGACCGCCGCGTGCGGTCCGGCTTCCGTTCTACGACTACGGGTTACGCCCCGAAGCCGAGGCTGGTGGTTTCGCCTGCTTCACGGGTGGGTGGCGAACTGCCGATGCTGACGGGTGTTTGCGTCAACACATAGCGAACTCCCCAAGCTACAACGTCCATGCAGAATGTCCCCCGCTACATAGTTGCGTGGCCGAATTCATTGAGGCGATAACTACCGGCCACCCGAAGGTGCCCCGTCCCGTGGTCGACCACTACAACTGGCGTTCCACGGTTCCGCAGAAGTTCAATGCCTGTGGTGCAACGCCCGCGGGGTCGTCGACATCGAGTTCGACGACGGTGCGTGGGTGATGTTCGGGGCGGGTATTCGGCCAGTACGCCCGCGCCATCGAGGTTGTGCTTTTTGACCGCTTGGTCAGGATCTGGAAGTCATAACTGGTCCATATCCAGCCTGTTCCATCAGCCTCTGCGATGAATGTCCCGATGGGTAGCGCTCGGAGACCCAAGTCATCGGTGCCAGATTCCGCGATCTCATTGCCAACATGCCCCACGACGTTCTATGGTTCATTACATGAGTAATGAACCAGTGAACACCGGGCGTCGATCATCGTGATCGACGACGGACGACCACTGTTCCAGCAGATCGCCGAGCAGATCGAAGGCTCGATCATCGACGGCTCCCTGCCGGAAGACGGGCAGGTGCCCTCAACCAACGAACTGGCGGCGTTCCACCGAATCAATCCGGCGACGGCAGCCAAGGGCCTCAATCAGCTCGTAGGCGAGGGGATCCTCTACAAGAAACGGGGAATCGGAATGTTCGTCACGGTCGGTGCCCGCGACGCACTCAGGTTCAGACGCCGAGAAGCGTTCGCGCGCCAGTACATCGAGCCGCTGTTCACGGAGGCCGACCGCCTCCAGATTTCCCTCGGCGAACTCAAATCCATGCTGGACGACAGGAAGGCGGACCGATGAACGCAAGCACGACAACGACCGAGCCCCGAGTCAGGCGTTTCGACGAAACTGAACTTGTCGCCTCGATGCGCTCCGTTGACAGAAAGTACGGGGATGTCGACGCGCTCGCGGACGTCTCGTTCGAGATCAGCCGCAACAAGATCTACGGTCTGCTCGGCCGTAACGGCGCAGGCAAGACGACGATCATGCAGATACTGACCGGGCAGGACCTGCACACCAGCGGCGACGTCGAAGTTTTCGGGGCCGCCCCTTTCGAGAATGCCGACGTCCTGGCGAACGTGTGCTTCGTCAAGGAAAGCCAGACGTACCCCGAAGACCTCAAGGTCAAGCACGTACTCGTCGCCGCCGGCCATCTACTCCCGAATTGGGACCACGCGTTCGCCGAGACACTGCTTGACGATTTCCAACTTCCCCTGTGCCGCAAGGTGAAGAAGCTCTCGCGCGGCATGCGGTCAGCGTTGGGAGTGATCATCGGACTTGCCTCCCGTGCACCGCTCACGCTTTTCGACGAGCCGTATCTCGGTCTCGATGCCGTTGCACGCCAACTGTTCTACGATCGCCTGCTTGCGGACTACGCCGAACATCCTCGCACTGTGGTGCTTTCGACTCACCTGATCGACGAGGTAGCCAATCTACTCGAGCACGTGATTGTCGTCGACGGCGGCCGGATTGTCGTCGACGCAGACGCGGATGCACTGCGTAGCCGCGCCGTGGTGGTATCCGGTCCCATTGATGCGGTGGATGCCGTTGCTGCGTCCGGCAGGGTCCTGCGCCGGGAGACACTGGGCGCCCACAGCCGAATCATGTTGCAGGCCGATGTGACAGAGACCGAGCGAAACCGACTGCGGGAGGCAGGAGTCCAAGTGGAACCGGCATCTTTGCAGGAACTTGTCATCGCGACTTCGACGCAGCGCAAGGAGATCACCGTATGAGTATCGCAACGACAGAGCCACGGACGGTCCCGAAGACGCCCGCTCGGTCCAGGATCGGTGCCGTCCTACAACTGCACACGGTCGCGTGGCCGTTGCTGATCGCCTGGCCGGTGGGCATCCTGTTGATCTCGTTCCTGATCAGCTTCACTATCTACGCGATCGTCGGGAACGAGGAGGGTGAGGGATTCACCGGCAGTGTGTTCTCGGTCTACGGTTTCGTGCTGGCGTTCTACCTCCAGTCGATGACGCAGACGTTCCCATTCGCGCTCGGACTGAGCGTGACTCGCCGCGAGTTCTTCACTGCCACCACGGTTATGGCGCTGGCACAGTCCGCAGTCTTCGCAATCGCGCTGCAACTGCTGTCCGTGCTGGAGTCCGCCACCAACGGCTGGGGTGTGCACATGCGCATGTTCGGCATCGCACGCTATTTCACCGACAACACCGCCGTACAGTTGCTCGCACTGTTCGCGACGCTGCTGCTGACCAGTTCGATCGCAATGCTGGCAGGTGCTATCTACCAGCGGTGGAGGATCACCGGTCTACTCGCCTCCCTCACCGGGCTTTTCGGCTTGCTCGGCTTGTCAGCGATCGCGATCACCTGGGCTGGGTGGTGGCCGGCGATCGGTTCGTGGTTTGTCGATACTCCCCGAGTGGTACCGATGGCACTACTCCCTCTGGCCCTTGCCATCGCGTGCATCGCCGGAGCCTGGGCGACGTTGCGTCGAGCAACGCCGTGACCGCGCAATCATGTGCGACGCCACATGTCGCGTCGTCTCGAAGTGCTCGTCGGATCAAACCCGTCTAGACAGCTCGTCCCCCTCCCTGAGTCAGGAAAGGGGGACGAACGTCGCAACAGGGTGCTATCTCGTCCCCGATTTGGTCCGCTCTACTGCCGAGCCACCCGCTCGACAAAACTCGAAGCCCGCAGCACCAGTTCATCTTTCCGGTTCTGGCGCGCAGCGGCGGCATCGTAGCCGGCATACGGGAGCGGGGGGTCGTTACGAACATTGGACGAGCACTGGAAGTCTCGGCAGATCAGTGTTCCGACCGTGCTGCCACGTCGACCGGCGGGCCCGGCCAACTTGGCGCCGTAGAAGACGACCTCGTTGGGGAGTCGCGTGTCGCGGCACCAGGAGCACTGGGCGCGCGATCGCGGAGTGGCCTCGGCTTGAACGAGCAAGACTCCGATGGTCTCCCCGTCGAGTGTCGGGACGATCGCGTAGGCGCGTCGGCCCATTTTCGGATCTCGCCAGCCCAGGTAGTCGAGAGCGTCGAAGTCGATGGTGCCGAAGCCGTCCGGCAGGGTGAGATCGGACTTCTCCTTACGACTCGCGTTGACGAGGCTGGAACGAATAGATGTATCGGTCAAAATGATCATGGGTGTATACCAATCGTGGCTCGGTGAAGGTGGGTACAGCTCATGGCCCGATCAGCACCAAGTGCTGTCGGGTCCGAAATGCGCTATCTGTCGCCGGCGAAGACGACGCCGACAACCCCCTCACGCCCATGGGGCGTCACCGTGTACGTATCCACACCGCGATGGTAGCTACAGGCCTGCGTTACAGGCCACTCGATTTATCAGTCACGCCATACCGCCGTGAACTCGTACCAAGGTCCGCCGAGGTGAGTTGCGGAGAAATCATCGAACCCCGATGGTGGGCCGCTGGGCGAGTACACCCACCCACTCGAGGTGATGAACATGCTGTCGTTGTCGATGAAGTAGACCTCATCCGGCCGCACGACATGGGCACTACTGATATCGAACTGGCCGATCTCGAGCTCTTCCACGGTCGATTCAGGCTGCTCCAAAAGACCAATCGCGATGGTCTCGAACTCTCCGCTCTTGTCGAGGAAAGTTGCCGGCGGCATCAACAACACCAGAGCTACTGCAGCGATGACGGCGATCGGGGAGGACAGAATCCACCACGACCACCGCCGGTCCTGGCCAAGGGCATAGAGGGTGCGGATCGCCCACACCAGACCGACCACGATCAAGATGAGCAGAGCCGCGGCGCTGACGAGGAAGGGATCCAACCATCTGTACTCCCCGAACGGCGAAGGCCACCAACCGTAATGCCGGCAGACCAACGCAATGAGCGGAACAACGGTGAATGCCAAAAGAATCGGCCCCGGTGGCTTGGACGACTCCGGAGGGTCAGCTACCAACCATTCACCCAGCGACTTCGGCCTTCTCATCACCCCACCGTATCTGCAGGTCATGGCAAAACTCAGCTACACGGCGAATACCTTTGCAGTACACGCACTCTCGTTCCACTCACAACAACCAACGCAGCGATCGGCACTCTCGCCGCAACCGACACAGATGGACAAACCTCACAATTCGCAGATTCAACGTGCCGATCATGCGACAATCGGACGGTGAACGAGACCGCGAGTGGAGTTTCGCACCCGCACCGACCGCGACTGCTGAGCGTCGGCGTCCTACTCTCCGCCGCCCTCCTGTGGTCCACTCCCCTCGCCGCTGCCGCGCCCACCGAACCTGGGCCGGCCAGTTGCATATCATTCGGAACCGCCCAACTGCCACCAGGTGCGCCCTCCGGTGGAGGTCGAGTCGGGTTGGCAAACCTACCGACATTCACCGGTTCAACCGCCCCCAGCTCGGTCCAGATCCGCACGCCAACTACGCAATTCAATCGTTTCTGGGACTTCGCGCTAGTCGACCACGACTTACTCGCTCGGCCGCGAGAGCCAGGCGCATCAACGGCTCAACCGTGGCGTTTCGTGCCGATGCCCGGGTGCCTGCGTGGACGATTGGTCGGGATATCACTGGACGACGACGAACTCGTCGCTGTCGACGACAACGGCTGGATCTACACGATGGACAACGCATCCCAGGATCCGCTGGTGTGGAATTGGACCTCGGCATGGGGCGCACCGCTGTGGAGCGGTCCCGGCCGACAACTCCCCGGAGACCACCCGAACGGGTGGGCACTGAGCGTCTCGTCGCCTTGGGACAACCAAACTTTCACCGACGTCGCAGGACGGATTCACTTCGTCGGACTCGCCAAGATGACGATGATCCCCACGTTGACCGGGGACGGCAGCCGGATAACCTACGCGGACCCGTGGCTGCCCAACGACGACAGCTACGAGATCGGCGGCCCGCTCGGCGGGCGATTCCAGGCGGACTCGCTGTCGGCGGCCGGATCAACCACTTTCGTGATGAACAAGTACGGTGACATGTCCACCCGCACAGTTGCTTTCGATTCTTCGGGATCGGACTCGATCTTCTTCCGCTACAGCTGGGAAGATCAGTCGGACAAGCCGTCGGCACCCAACCTCGTGGCCGAAACACTGGACCGCAGCACCGCCGCGATCCAACTTCCGGCCCCCGACTGGGTGCACCAGCCCAAAATTCCCGGTGAAGTTACATCCGCGATCAGTGTGCACTCACTCGGTCCCGGCCCGAACCGGCGGGAGTTGCGTGTCGAGGGTCTCCGCGGCGCCGAATCCGGCTTCTGGCACAAGGATCTCGTCGGCGGCGACTGGGAGTTCACACCGACCGGCGCGTCCCTCCTCGGCACACTGATCGAAAACGCGCCGACAGACCGGTCGACGGATACCCTGTCCCCCGCTGCCCCCTGGCACTTGTCCACGACCTTGCCCGCCCGCGACGGTGCCATCGACGGTCAGACTCTGATCGACATCGGGTTTCCGTACTCTGTGGTGGATCCGCGCATGCTCGACGCGATCGGCCAGCACGCACAACCGTCCGGATACCGACTGGACGTGGACCATTTCGACCCGGTCGCCACCACGCGGACCGCGACCGTGACTGCACCGGATGGCACGGTTCTTCCGGTCGTCCTGCACACCGCCGACGGACTACGGATGACTCCCCGCGCATCCGGCCTCGATGCCGATCCGCGCCACCTCGTCGGGGCAATCGAGATCCCGTCGGACGCGTACGCGGATCGGGCATCGAACCCCGCTCTGGACGCGTTCGTGCAGGACTGGATGCACGGAAACCCCATTGCCGCGATCACGCTCAGCGCCACCGACCACGACTTGGTGATCCGCTAGCCGAAAACAGCGCCGTCCACCATGTCGCCTCGATTAGGCTCAGCAGATGGTCGACACCACACCCGACGTGCCGATATCACCCATCGACGCTGCGAGCTTCCAGCTCGGTGTGCACGTCCAGCCCTACCTGGTCACTATTGCCGGACTGCTCGCTCCTGGTGGCTTCGTCGATCGAGACGGTCGACCTGATCTAGTGCGACTTCACCGCACTCTCGCCGCTCACATCGCGCAGGAGCCGTTACTGCGGCAGCGACCGATCATGCGGAACGGGTCATGGTGGTGGACGGAAAACGACATCGACTTCGACCTCCATCTCTCGCTTGACGAACGCGGGCCTACAGAACCCGACTTCGAATCCGTCTGTGGTCGACTCGTGATGCAACCCCTCGACACCACCCGACCGTTGTGGCACATCGCCTTCGTTCCTGCAGCTCGACCGGGTCTGTGCGGCATTGTCATCCGAGTGCATCACGCGGTTCTCGACGGCGCCAGAGCCAGCGACCTTTTCGAGCGCTTGTTCGCCTCACCTGATTCGAAAAGTACCGACCCGGGCGCTCCCGTGCCGAACATCCCTCCGAAGGCCGCCGGTTCCCTCGACCTCCTCCGATTTCGAATCGGTACTTTCCTGCACCGGCCAATCCGATCACGGGTGTTACTGGGCGCCATTGGTCCCACGAGATCGATCTCGTCCGTCAACGTCGGCACCTCTCTGATCGAGCATGCCGCGCAGCAAGCGGGAGGCACGTTGAACGATGCCTATCTCGTTGCGGTGGGCGGCGGACTGCGATTCATCCTCCAAGAATGCGGCGAGCCCATCCCCAAGTCGATTGCGGTATCGGTACCCGTCGCAGTCACAGCGATCGGTAGCGCACGCAATGCCGTCGGGTTCATGATCATCGACCTTCCACTTCGTGAAACCGACCCACAACGCACAGTCGCGATCGTCGCGAAGCAAACCGCTGCGGCCAAACCTTCCGCACGCGCTTCGGGAACAACCTTTCGGTCACCGCGTATCGCCGGCATTTTCGACAAGCTCGCAAAGCGGCAGCACATGATCGGTGCAGTCGTGTCCAACGTCCATGGACCGCGCGGCCCGCTCACACTCGACGGGGCAGCGCTAGTCGAACTCTGGCCTCTGGGCCCGTTGGCGGGCAATGTCCGCGTCGGCTTCACCGCAGCGTCCTACAACGACACATTCTGGATCGGAATCCAGGCCGATGCCGAGCATCTCCCACCTGCAAGCAAGATCGCCCGAGCCGTCGAACGGACTCTCGACGAAATAGCCGACACTGCACACTGACTGGATCTACTGCCACTATCCGATGCACCTCGCCGCTTGGGCAACGGATACTGTCGAGACGTCTCGACAACATCTCCACTGATTCGAGCCTGCAAGCCGGTGTCGTCACGACACGATCGTCACGAGGAAGGCGAAAGATGTTCACACCTGCAGAATTCGGCAAGGTCTCGGTACTGGTTCCTGAGAACGGTGGTGCCGTCCCCTACGGGAACACCGTGGTAGTGCACGGATCTGAAAGCACGCTCGTGATCGACCCTTCGCTCTCCATCGACCGCGACCCCGTCGGCGCAGACCTCGTATTCGTCAGCCACGGGCACGAGGACCACATCGCCGGACTACGCCATTTCGACACCCCGGCCTATGCGCACCATCTCGACGCACCCGCAGTCGCATCCCTCGACACGATGCTCACCAATTACGGCCTTCCTCCGAACGAACGAGTCGAGGTCCAGCAGTCGATCGCTACGCAATACGGCATACCCCCGACCCACGAGAACGTGTCGGGGATCGCGGGCGGCCACGCCTTCGACCTGGGCGACCGCACTGCGACAGTCATTCATTTGCCAGGGCACACCCGCGGACACTGCGGGGTCCTCGTCGAACCCGACGGCTTCTTCTACGTCGCCGACATCGACCTCACCTCCTTCGGCCCGATGTACGGCGACCTGGGTAGCAGCGTCAACGACTTCCTCGACTCCATCGACCACGTCGCAACGATCGACGCACGCTGGTACGGAACATTCCATCAGAAGGGCGTGGTCGAGGGCAGCGACGAGTTCCGTCGCCGGTTGTCCGCATACCGCGACAAATTACTGAGCCGCGAAGACCGTCTCATCCAATTCCTCGGCGAACCAAAACTCTTGGAAGACATAGTCGCTCATCGACTCGTCTACCGCCCCCACGTATCGGCCCCGTACGTCGACGCCGTCGAACGACGGACAGCTCAGCTACACCTCGAACGACTCATCGCATCCGGTGCCGTCACAGTCGACGAAGACAAGGTGTTTCGCCGGACCCTCTGACATCCCTGGCGAACTGATCGCGCCATTTCGGATACTTCCGAAAATCGGACCGAAGTTCACCGAAAAAATCTGGCACTCGAGGTTGCAGAGTGCCAGATTTGCTGGTTATCATGTTCTCGCACAGTAAGTTCGGTCGCCGTCGAGGTGACGGTGACCTTTCTTAGACGATACGGGAGGTGTGTTGCTGTGCTTCGTTTCGATCCTTTCACCGACATCGACGCGATCACCAAGTCCCTGCTTGCCACCGGAACCGGCAGCAGCCGAAGTCCACGCTTCATGCCGATGGACCTCTACAAGATCGATGACCACTACGTCCTTCACGCCGATCTTCCCGGCGTCGACCCAGGATCAGTGGACGTACAGGTAGACGGCTCGACCCTCACCCTGACCGCGCACCGCAGCGCCATTTCCGAAGAGGGAGTGACGTGGCTGGCCGGTGAGCGTTTGACAGGAACATACAGAAGGCAGCTGTCCATCAGTGAGGACATCGATTCCGAACGGATCGTCGCCTCATACGACAACGGAGTGTTGACCGTGACCTTGCCGATCGCAGAGAAGGCGAAACCGCGGCGGATCGAAATCTCGTCGGGGCCGCCGTCCCGCACCGCAAACTCCGAGGTGAAAGCCCAAGGACAGATCGAAGCCTGACCTGAACGGCTTGGCACGAAATCGACTGTACGAGAGCCTTTCATCCAGGAGGTCCACTATGCCCGCGCCAATCATGGCCCCCGCCGCAGCTCTGGCTGAACCGGTCGCCTGGAACGAAGACCCGCAGCGGCAAGGCCGGTGGAAGCGCATCCTCGCGGCCACCCCGCCCGAGAGCCCCACCAACGAAGAATTTCAACCCTGACAAAACCAGACCGTGTTCGCCGAATACGGTCACCCACAAATGAATTGATGCCTTCCGTCCGTCCACCGAGGCGGACGGAAGGCATTTACAGGCGCTCTACACACGTTCAGCTCGATGAAGCATTCCGGCCGAACCGAAGAGCCATCACCTGCAGCAGGTCAAGAACCGCCCGAAATGGGCGAAGCAGGACGAAACACTCACACAACAAGGACGAAGCTCGCCGCCACCTGCCAACCGTGACTCGTACGGTTGAAATGTAGACGTCAGTGACTGCGCTGACGCTTACCGACCTCGTCGGTCCCCTGAATTGTGTGGCCGTCGAGGTCGTCTCATGTCGATATCCAAACTGAAAGTGGTCAGCCCTCAACACTCGTCGGAGGAGATGCCGTCGCCAGACCCTCCAGAAGGATTGCCAGACCGCGCTCGAGTTCGTCCCGCCCGTCGTAGTGAGCCATGATCGTAGCCATCGACCGCAGTCTCGGAAACTCGGCAAGCGGAAGCCGATGCAGACCGAGTCGCAAGAGATCGTCCGTCTCCTCGGGATTTTCGACTATTTCCTGAAGCTCGTTGAGAATGTGCCCGTTGAGGAAGCCGAACACTGCTCGGTAGATGTGTAATGCGTCTTCAGGAGTGAAACCGGCCCGTATCAGCAGTTCGAGAATCGCTTCGAGGTAGCGCAACGTCCCGGGAGGACGCAATCCGAGCGGGGTGGACAGCGGCCGAGTGACCAGCAAAGGAACCACGTTGGGGTGCGCGAGCGCGAGGCGGCGATACCCGTACGCAACCGCGTGCAGCTGCCCTCTCCAGTCGCGATCGGACGGGTCGACGACCAGTTGTTCGAGCACGGTCTCGACGACCCCGTCCAGCAGGGCCGCCTTGTTGGCCGCGTACCTGTAGAGAGTCATCGGATTTCTGTCGAGCGCTTTGCCCAGTCGGCGCATGGAGAGGCCGTCGGCACCTTCCTCGTCGATGATCGCCAACGCCGTCGAGAGTACGAGCGCCCTGGTGAGAGGCTCCTCGCGGTCCGCGGCGGGAATCAAACCCTTAGTGCGATCTGGCGAGTGTCCGGTCATTCACAGAACATACATCGTATGCCTACGCATTGACAGAACCGCACGGCTGGTTTACTGTTCGAAGACGCCTGATATATACAACGTATACACACATCGTATACCCGGAATGTCCGGATTTACGTGGGCGCTCATCGATACGTCCCGGCGCCGGAGCCGGCGCGGACGTACGGACTCACTTTCGTCGCATGAGTCCCTTCTTCAAAGGATCGAAGATGAACAGAACATGACAGCACCCACCGCAACACGACGCTCGCGGTTCTTTCAATTCTCGGGTATTGCAACGATTTCCGTCTTCTCCGTCGGCATTCTCGTCTTGCCGGCCGGCACTGCCGGCGCGGAAGCGACTGCTGTCGGACTCGGCACCGCTGAGCCCTTTGCAGTCCTTGCCGGAGCAGGAATCACCAACACCGGACCGACAACCCTCGGCGGCGATATCGGCACGTATCCGACGCCAACCATCACCGGTGTATCGGACCTGACGATTACCGGCACCAATCATGGTGGCGACGCGGTATCGCAGGGAGCGAAACCCGACGTGTTGACTGCCTACAACACTCTTGCCGGTCAGGGACCCACACAACCGACGGGAGCCGACTTGACCGGTCGGACACTGGTTTCGGGTGTCTACAACTCCGGTTCGTCGATCGCACTGTCGGGAACCGTCACCCTCGACGCGCAAGGTGACCCCGATGCAGTCTTCGTCTTCCAAGCGGGATCAACGCTGATCACATCGTCGTCCAGCACCGTTGCACTGATCAACGGAACGCAGGCGTGCAATGTTTTCTGGCAGGTTGGAAGTTCCGCCACCCTGGGCACCAACTCCGTCTTCCGAGGAAACCTGTTGGCGCTGACAGACATTACTGCCACAACCGAGGCAACCGTCGAGGGTCGACTGTTGGCGATCAATGGCGCGGTCACTCTCGATACGAACACCGTTACGATCCCGACCTGTGCGCCTCCTGTCACGACTACGACCCCGACCACTACGACGACTACGGTCCCGCCTGACACCGCGACGACTACCACCACGACTGTGGTCCCGCCGGTGGTGACTACAACCACGACGGTCGTCCCGCCGGAGGTGACTACAACCACGACTGGTACACCGGTGGAAGCGACGACCACCACACCAGGGCCGAACGGCACGACTACAACCACTGTGGACGTACCGCCGATCATCACGACCAGCCGAAACATTCCGTCCATACCCGAGATTCCCGGTCTCCCACCACTGCCGGGAATACCTCCCACCGTTCCCGGGACGGTAACCGTCCCGTCTCGGGTGCCGACGACGTCAGCTTCTCGAACGGGTACCCCGACCACTCAACCGGTAGGCCCGGAATCCCCGAATGTTCGAGCCCCTCAGGTGCAGCAGGTACCACGAGGGTCGGTCGACACCGGTGACGGAAGCACACAATCCCAACGCGGCGGACAGTCCAGTGGAGGGTGGATCGCCCTGCTCGTCGGCTTCTTCAGCGTCGTGGCTATGTCGGCCCTCGTCATCCGTCGGACAAGTCGATAGATGAAAGACGAAAACTCCGTGATGGCTCCGCGAACTCGCCGAGCCATCACGGCTCTCGCCCTTACTGTTTCAGTACTCGTAACGGTGGTCGGATGCGCCGGTGGACAATCCGACAGCGGAAATTCACAACCACACTCGTCGCCTCGACAAGACACCACATCCGCGCCACGCGCCACTGACTCTGCACTGCCCGAAAGGGCGCCGGTAACTGCTGAACACCGCCCCGCGCGCCTCGAAATCCCGTCCATCGGCGTCGACACCGACATCATCGATCTCGGACTCGATACCGATGGAGCACTCGAGGTCCCACCGGATGGGAAGGACGCAGGGTGGTACACCGGCGCTCCCGCACCCGGTGAGGTCGGACCGGCAATCATCGCCGGCCACGTCGACTGGCAAGGCACCGACGGGGTCTTCTTCGATCTGCGGAATCTCGAAACAGGAGCCGACATCATCGTCACCCGCGAAGACGGAAGTCGCGCAGTGTTCACCGCTACCAGTGTCGAACACTTCCCCAAAGAGGACTTTCCCACCGACGTCGTATACGGCGACATCGACCACCCCGGACTCCGGATCATCACGTGCGGTGGATCCTTCGACGAAACCGCACGCAGTTACAACGACAACATCATCGCATTCGCCGACCTGGCCTAACCGCCTGAGACGCCGCAGCACACCACTTCGAAAGTCCGCACGAACCGTTGGAGAGCAATGACCGTATTCCACTTTCCCGTGCTCGAGAAGTTTCGATGACAGACACCGACGACATTCGAGCGAGCGCCGAAGCAGGTGTCGACGCTCCTGCATGGCGGGATCGGAAGCGTTACTGGTGGCCGTTGGGATTGCTGATCCCGCTGAGTCCCTTCCTGTCCTGGCTGCTGGTCGAATATTTGCACCTCGGCCTGTTCTGGGCGACCGGTGCCTGGATCCTGATTCTCGTCATCCCGATCGTCGACATCGCAGTCGGCGCAGATGGCCGCAGCCCACCGGACAACGTGATCGCGGCATTGCAGGACGACCGCTACTACCGATGGTGTACCTACCTGTTCGTGCCACTTCAATACGCTGGCCTCGTCTTCGCCGCATGGTGTTGGGCGCACGCCCCGATGGCAACCGGAGAGAAGATCGCACTGGCGATGACCGTCGGCGTCGTTGCGGGCGTCGGTATCAATGCCGCACACGAACTAGGCCACAAGAGCAGCCGGCTCGAGCGGCGGTTGGCGAAAATTGTGCTCGCTCAATCGTTCTACGGGCACTTCTACATCGAGCACAATCACGGTCACCACGTCAACGTTGCGACGCCGCGCGATCCCGCCAGTGCTCGTTTCGGGGAATCGTTCTGGATATTCCTGCCCCGCAGCGTATTCGGAGGTCTGAAATCGGGCTGGCGGATCGAATCAGCACGCCTGCGCCGGCAGGGTTCACCCGCACTGTCGCCTCGAAACAACATCGTGCAGGCATGGTCGCTGAGCGCCGCACTGTTCGGGACGTTGATCACCTTATTCGGGTGGCAGATACTGCCCTGGCTGCTCCTGCAAGCCTTGGCCGGGATCACGTTCCTCGAGGCCGCAAACTACCTCGAACACTACGGATTGCTCCGTGCGCGAAGACAAGACGGCAGCTTTGTCAAAGCCCGGCCCGAAGACAGTTGGAACAGTGATCATCTCTTGTCCAATTTGTTCCTGTACCAATTACAACGACACAGTGACCATCACGCGAATCCGCGTCTGCGCTACCAATCTCTGCGCAGCGCTCCAACCGCTCCGCAACTCCCTGCCGGATACGCGGTGATGATCGTCTGCGCTGCCGTACCACCACTGTGGCGGCGGATGATGGATCACCGTGTCCTCGGCTACTACAACGGCAACGTCGAGCTCATTCACACCAAGGCGACGATATGAATGACAATGCCCGAGACGACGACCACAGCGACGGGCACTACACGGCCACAGGGCCGACCAAACACGCCAGAGCTGCGTACCAGCCGGCGCGCACCCGGCTCAGACGAGCCGCACCGAGCCTGGACGTCGTCGCTGCCGCGGAGTACCTGTTGACCCAGCCCGACGCATACCTCTATCGCCGCCGATACCTCGACCTGATCACTCAAACCCCCGGGCCCGACGGAACATCGATCACCGACTACGCCGCAGCTGAACGCTACCTACTTGTCACCGCTACCGCGCACCGCAGAACTCATAGTGAGGTTCGTCCATTGCCGGCACCCGGCGATTTTCTGTGAAGTGGTCACCGCAGTGTTTGATGCCAGAGAGTGACAACAGCCTGACGAATTCGGGAGCGCAGCATTTGTCATTTGCCATCACAGCTTTGATTCGCGCTCGCCAATGTCATCGAGGATCAAGAACTCGATCTTCGCTCGCTCCCCGTCCGCATCGAAGTCGTTGTCGCGGTCTGAGACACGCGTGATCAGTTCCGTCAGTGCCGCATGGATCGTCGTGTACAGAAATGCACGCGGGTCGGACACCCCCATCACGTCGTCAGTGTTCATCTGTACCTGCGCCGTAGCGGTACGCCTGCCCAGAAACACACGCGGAAGCCGGATCCCGGTCGGATCGGTCACCACGGAGATGTCGCCACCAACGACAACAAACAGATCGAAGTCGTACTGCATCGCGATGCCCCTCAGCCGGTGTCTGAGCCGAGTCAACTCCTCGATGAAGTCAAGCGGCACCGACGGTCCACCGAATACTGTCCTGAACGTGACCCCGCGAGTCATCGATCTGCCCCCTTTACGGTTCATCCATTTCAGGATCGAGGGCCATACCCTCTGTGTCCCCCACGCCAAGTGCTCGGGCATATCGACCGGCATACCGCTCCAGTGCGACTGCTGAATCGGCCTCACCTGCCCATTGATCCGGAATCGCGGTGCCGTCACACGTTGTTCGCGACATTCGCGCCTCGGAGAACTCGACAGCGGTCCGGGTGAAGGAACACCGCACAAAACTCGTGGCCGCCGAGAATCGTGCGCCGCCGAAAGTGCACTCCACGAATGAGGTATCGGCGAACTGCGCACCAGTCAGGTCTGTGTCGTCGAATGCGCATCGTTCGAACACAGTATTGGGCACGGAGCGGAGCCCGCGTGCTTTGGCTCCAGTGAAATCGCAATCGACGACCCTCGGTCCGAGCGCCACACGCGAGAGCGTCGCACCCCGGAAACTGCACCGTTCGAATCGGCGATTGAAACGGGGCTGTCCGGTCAGTGCCACGAAATCGAAACGGCAGTCGAATAATTCGGATTCGAAGACGGAGATCGGACCCCGAGCGAAACTCAGATCAATCCGTTCCAACGTGAGATACCGGATGTCCAATCCAGCGCTACCCGCTGTCAGGCCACGCACATCGATCAGCCCGTCATCGGTCTCCGCCCATGGGGAGACAAGAGTGTGGGGCGGCTTGACGATCCGCGACTGATCGAGCAGCTGCGCCCGTAAATTATCGACACCCTCATCTGACCAACGTCGACGTAGAGAGGTGATCGCGGACCGGTTCACGGGCTCAATAGTATCGGCAAGATCCCCAGCGATTGGCCGTGGCTGTCCGAGAAGCGAATCACCACACATCAGTACTTCGGTAGGAATCACTTCTCGGAGCGCGCAAAACAGCCGGACCGTGAAATGCACGGCCCGGCTGCAGCGCTCACGCGCACGAAGTGGAACTCGGAGTCAACTGGGGTACTGAAACCGGTCGTGTACGAGCCGTTGACTCATCTCCGGATCAGTATCGAATTATCCACTCTCACAAGTTGATCACGTCGCCCACAAGGATCTGATCGGGATTGACGATCTGCGGATTCATGTCCCACACCTGCTGCCAGGTGAGACCTCGTTCTGTCGCGAGGTCGAACAATGTATCACCGGCTGCAACGACTACCTTTGAGCCGGACGCTGGAGTCTCCGACTCCGGAATGCTTTCTACCGGTACAGATTCGGATGCCTCAGAGTAGACAACGGGAGCAGGCGCCGGTTCCGGTGCAAATTCGGGTGCTA
>NZ_CAURKP010000076.1:0-24949 GCF_963525155.1 uncultured Rhodococcus sp. | reverse complement strand
TCGCGGGCTCGTCGGCAGCGATCCACGCCGCTCGGCCTCGATCGAGGTCGAGAGTGTCAGTGCCGCACGTCGCAGTGACCGCGCCGTCGGTGCAGATCAGAATCCGCGGGCCTGAAGCGTCGACGACGATGTCCGTGGAATTCGCGTCGAACTCCAGACGCGTCAAACGAAATTCGGGCGCCGGCGTGACGTACTCGTAACTACCTGATCCTGACTGACCTGATCCAGATGACGGGGCCGGATCGAGCACTTCGATATCGGCCCCGACGAAGTCCAGAACCCTCAGCAATTCGGGCACGTCGACGTGCTTCGGTGTCAGCCCACCGCGCAGCACGTTGTCGGAGTTGGCCATGATCTCGACCGCGAGTCCATGGAGATACGCGTGGAGATTGCCGGCAGCGAGAAACAGTCCTTGGCCGGGCTCGAGGGTGACGCGGTTGAGCAGCAGTGCCGCCAGAACACCGGCGTCGCCGGGGTACGCCTCGCTCAATTCCAGCGCGGTGCGGATCTCGGTCACGAATTCGGCGTCGTGGTGCGCGACGTAGGTGATGCACCCGGCAAGTACGGCAGGGAGCAAGGTCCCGAGCACCGTGGACGGCAGCGTGATCCATGTCGTGAACAACGCCCGCAGTCCGTCGGAATCGGGTTGGCCTTCGAGCAGACCGATGTACGGCTCCAACTCGTCGACGGCCAGAGCGCGCAGCAGTTTGACAGTCCGCGTCGGCTCGCGGAATCCGGCAAGCGCTTCGAATCTGCTCAGCGCGACAACGAGTTCGGGCTTGTGGCTGCCGTCCTTGTAGTTGCGAATCGGCGATTCCATGGGAACGCCGATTGCGTTCTCACGACGAAAACCCTCGTCGGCTTGAACGGCGCTGGGGTGCGCTTGAAGCGACAGCGGTTCTTCCGCCGCAAGCAGCTTGAGCAGGAATGGGAGTCGCTCACCGAATGTCTCGAGGTTCTCGCGGCCGAGTTCGCGTTCGGGTTCGCGGTGCAGGACCTCGAGCAACGACTCGCTTCCGGATTCGGTGATCACGCGCGCCGGGTCACCCGGGTGCGCGCCCAACCACAATTCCGCTTCGGGATGATTCGACGGAGTCGAAAGACCGCGTAGTTCGGCAATTGCCGTTCGCGAGCCCCACGCGTAAGAACGAAGTGCACCTTCGAGTTCACGCACTTACTTCGCACCGCCCGTCAACTGCACGTACGCCGCGGCCATGTCTACTCGAGACGCCAACACGAATACCTGCTCCATCTCCGATATGACCACGTTGGTCTGGTCTTCGTCTGCCGCAACCACCAGGTCGGCGTCAGCCAGTGCGTCCATCCGGCGCCTCGCCTCCCCGCGCGTGGATTCGGTCGCGAAGACGAACGCCCGCGCCGGCGGGGTCGGCAGCGCGCCGTCGAGTTGCGGATCGTGAAAGAAGGGGTCGTGGAACACCGAATCACGTGAAGCTGCGTCCGGCGCGAACAGTGCCCGCGCCGAACGAATCACCTCGGACATCTCGGCGGCAGCGGCGTTCAGGCCGGAGCTCATCAGCGCAACGCTCGAGAACTCTGCGAGTGCTGTTGTCACGGAACCACTTCCACACAGAACGACTCGCCGGCCGCTCATCCTGGTGGCCAACGACTTGGCCGGGTTGTGGAATACCTCGTTGGCCGGTCCGTCCCGCAGCGCCTCCGCATCAACTGCGTCGGCGATTCGACCGAGCACCGCCGAACGGTCCTCGATCGATCCCTTGCCCTCGATTTCGGCGGCAACCGCGAGGAAGACGGCGAGGAACCGCGTCATCGTGTGCCGGGGCGAGGCGTAGAGCCGCGGCGGCAAGGGCATGGTGCGCCCGGCCGCCACGGCTCGCATGGGCCCCTCGTCGGGAACGGCGACAACAACCTCGGCGCCGCGGCGTACGGCACTGTCAACGGATTCGACGAGGCGTGGATCACCGGCATCGTCACCGGCGACGACGATCACGTCCAATGGCCCGGCCCACGACGGCGTCCGGTCGAGAACGAGGAGCGGGCAACCGACCGAATCTCCGACGAGAGCAAGCGCGATCCTGGCTCCGTGCCGGGCGCCACCCGCGCCGGCGATCAGTACGACGCTGCGCGGACGCAGACCGGCCAATCGGGAGATCACACCCTCACCGACGGCCGACGCGGTGGCCCGAATCTGTGCGCCGCCCATGGCTACAGACCGCAGTAGCCCTTCCGAATCGGCAGCTGACAAACCCTCGCTGTCGTCGAGGTCGAGAAGCGGCATCGGCGCTGTCATCTCACCGCACCCCCTTCTCCGTTAGCAGTTCCCGCACCATCCAGCATTCCAGCTCCACGCGGTCCGTGGTGGCAAAGCCCTCGTTCCCGAGGCCGTCGTTCCTGAGATAGTCCCCCAACTATCCCAGGGCTTCGGCTCACCGACAAACCGATCAGACTCGGATTCAAGCCCGGACGATCGCCAGAATTTCGTTCACCAATGCGTCGACATCGGCGGACGTGGGTGCTTCGACGTTGAGTCGCAGCAGTGGTTCGGTGTTGGACGCGCGCAAGTTGAACCAGGCATTTCCCTCGAGACTGACCGTGACACCGTCGAGGCGATCCACCGACTCGGTGCGGTCGGCAAATGCCGCCAGTACAGCGGCCGTACGATCTGCCGCGTCAGCCACGGTGGAGTTGATCTCGCCCGAGGCCGCGTAGCGGGTGTACTCCGCCATCAACTCGGAGAGCGGACGATCCTGCTCGCCCAGTGCGGCGAGTACGTGCAGCGCCGCGAGCATGCCGGAGTCGGCGCCCCAGAAGTCGCGGAAGTAGTAGTGAGCGGAGTGCTCGCCGCCGAACACCGCACCGGTCTCGGCCATCTCCTGCTTGATGAACGAGTGGCCGACTCGGGTACGAATAGCGACGCCGCCGAGTTCTTCGACCAGTTCGGGCACTGCCCGTGACGTGATCAGGTTGTGGATGATCGACGCGCCCGGTTCCTTCGCGAGTTCGCGCTTGGCGACAAGTGCCGTCACCGCGGACGGCGAGACCGGGTCGCCCTTCTCGTCTACGACGAAGCAACGGTCCGCGTCACCGTCGAACGCCAAGCCGATGTCCGCTCCGGTTTCGCGCACGTAGGCCTGCAGGTCGACGAGGTTGGCCGGATCGAGCGGATTGGCTTCGTGGTTGGGGAACGTGCCGTCGAGCTCGAAGTAGAGCGGCAGGACGTCGAGGGGCATCGGCCCGAATACGGCCGGCGCGGTATGGCCGCCCATACCGTTGCCTGCATCGACTGCGACCTTCAGCGGGCGCAACGCAGCCAGGTCGACCAATCCGCGGAGGTAGCTCGCGTATTCCTCGAGGACGTCCTTGGTGCTGGCGGTGCCTGCCGGTCCGTCGTACGCGGGAACACCCGAGACGACCTCGGCGGAGATGACTGCGAGGCCGGTGTCCTGACCGACCGGCTTGGCGCCGGCCCGACACATCTTGATGCCGTTGTACTTGGCGGGATTGTGGCTCGCCGTGAACATCGCGCCCGGGCAGTTCAGCAAACCGGATGCAAAGTAGAGCTCGTCGGTCGACGCCAATCCGATGTAGACGACGTCGAGCCCTTGAGCAAGCACGCCGTCACCGAAAGCCGAAGACAGTGTGGGCGACGATGCGCGCATGTCGTAGCCGATCACAACCGTCGTGGCGGCGCCGGCCTCGTCGCGGACCAGGCGGGCGAACGACGCACCGACGTCGCGGACAAAATCTTCGTCGATCTGCTCACCGACCACACCGCGTACGTCGTACGCCTTGATGATTGCAGCAACCGACTCGGCTGTTCGCCCCACTGAAAACTCTCCTTGTGCATGCACCCTCACAGACGGGAACATCCGGGCGCATGGCGTCCGGAGATTCGCAGTACTCGGGTGTGGAAGTACTCGGTCGAGCCTAGCGTCTACGGCGACGAATCTCGCGTCAGTTGGACGGGTCGGGCAGAACGCGTAGGTGTCCACGACGCCCTGTACGGGCAGTACTCGGAGCTGCGGGACGTATGTCCTCATCTGCATCGACGTTGGACTTGCTGCGATCTCCGAGACCAGCCTCACGTACAGCTTCAGCCAAAGCGGTCAGATCGTCTTCGTCGGGAGTACTCGACGCGAATCCGCCTTCGTGGCGGACGAGTTCCCACCCCTTGGGGGCGGTGATTCGAGAGCCGTGAGTGTCACACAAATCCCATGAATGGGGCTCGGCGACGGTTGCCAGCGGCCCGACAACCGCAGTGGAGTCCGAGTAGACATACGTAAGCGTCGCGACGGCGGGGTTCTTGCACCCGGGGCGGCAGCAGCGACGCAGAGATCTCACAGTTACGGAGCCTAGCCCTCCCCACGTCCGGAACCTACTCGGACACACCGAGCAGTTTCTCCTGTCGTAATCTGGCGCCATGCCACAAGCCCGCCGCCGACGCTCGGTCACCACTCGTTCCATCGAGCGACACGGCCGTGGCCTGCGCGGACCGCTACTTCCCCCGGAGGTGCCCGCCAGGCGTACCCGCGCGGAGAAGTTCGATCTCCTGGTGCTCGACGCCTTCTCTCCCGTCGACCTCGCATGGCACGACCGGCTGACGAAACTCGACATCGCAGTGGACGAAGTTCCGAAGATTCACGCGCACGATCCGGAGTCCGTCACATGGCCGCCGGAGGTCATCGCAGACGGCCCGGTTCCACTGTCACGACTGATTCCGGCCGGAATCGACCGTCACGGAAATACGACTCGCGCAAGAATTGTGCTGTTTCGCCGCCCATTGGAGCAGCGAGCGAAGGATCCGGAAGAACTCACGGATCTGGTGCACGACGTGTTGGTCCATCAAGTCGGCACGTATCTGGGCGTCGACCCACAGGTCATCGACCCCACGCTGCCCGACGAGGACTGATACTGCCCGACGAGGACTGATACTGCCCGACGAGGACTGACGCACTGTCAGACGAAAAAACTGATGTCACACGAAGAAGTAAATCCACACGAAGAACAAAACAGTCGTTGCTTGACCTGCAATTCCCCGTTGCAGGTCAGACTTTCGAAGACCGCCCGTCAGCCCCGACGCTGACAGAACCGATTCAGCAGCAGATCAGATGATCCCCCGCTTGAGTCGCCGACGCTCGCGCTCGGACAACCCTCCCCAGATTCCGAACCGTTCGTCGTTCGCGAGCGCGTACTCGAGGCACTCGTCACGAACTTCACAACCGAGGCAGATCCGTTTTGCTTCCCTCGTCGATCCTCCCTTTTCAGGAAAGAACGCTTCGGGATCGGTCTGCGCGCAGAGAGCACGCTCCTGCCACTGATCCTCGATGGTGTCGAACAATTCTTCGAAGCCGGTGACGAGACTCAGCACTGGCCGAGTACTCATACCGTCGAACTCACTGCTGCAGGCACCTTCTGCTGCGCCTGCTCGGGAATCGGTCTGCGGTTCGTCGCTTACTGTCATTGCGAGAGAACTGATCTCGACATTTTCATTGGGCATCGTTCCGCCTCCTCACCTGTAATAGCGCAGAATTTTCACTCCATCTTCAACCCCACCCCGTCGACCGTTCGAAACTGTGTTCGAAACCGGCCCCGCTGCAAGTGAACTCACAAGTAGCGGTTGGAATGACACATTTGAGATTACACACGTCCAGCGTGTCGCGGTCAAGCTAAACGAGATGAATCCATTAGTATTCCGGCCCTCAATTGACGGGACCTTCTGCCCGCCAGACACGACGACGCGCCGACCGCCTAGGCTCTGTTGTCGTGAACGTGACTGTATTGGTTGGCGGCGTCGGCGGGGCCCGTTTCCTTCAAGGTGTTCAAAACGCGCTCGGAATCGCCGGTGGTGAGTCCCTCGAGAAATACGAAGGCCCACATCGCATCACGGCCGTCGTCAACGTCGGGGACGACGTGTGGATGCACGGTCTGCGCATCTGCCCCGATCTGGACACTTGTATGTACACACTCGGCGGCGGTATCGACACCGAACGCGGGTGGGGGCACGCCGGCGAAACCTGGAATGCGAAAGAAGAACTCGCCGCGTACGGCGCGAAGCCGGACTGGTTCGGCCTCGGAGATCGCGATATCGCAACGCATTTGATTCGCAGCCAGATGCTCCGCACGGGATATCCGTTGTCCGCGATCACCGAAGCGTTGTGCAATCGCTGGAACCCCGGTGTCGCACTGCTTCCCGTGAGCGACGACCGCAGCGAAACACACGTCGTGATCACCGATCCGGAAGACGGTGAGCAGAAGGCGATTCATTTCCAGGAGTGGTGGGTACGCCATCGGGCACAGGTGGAAACGCGCAGCTTCGCTCACGTCGGCGCCGAGCAGGCCAAGCCCGCGCCAGGGGTGGTCGAGGCGATCGACGGTGCCGACATCGTGCTGATCGCACCGTCCAATCCCGTCGTGAGCGTCGGCGCGATCCTCGCGGTGCCCGGCATTCGCGGTGCCCTGCGAACAACCGCGGCCAAGGTTGTCGGCCTCTCCCCCGTCATCGGCGGAAAACCGTTGCGCGGCATGGCTGACGAGTGCCTCGAGGTGATCGGGGTCGAGACGACTTCGGAGGCGATCGGTCGCCACTACGGAGCTCGTTCGATCAACGGCATTCTCGACGGCTGGCTCGTCGACGAAGGTGACACGGCCGACATCGACGGGGTGGACGTGCGAAGCATCCCACTTTTGATGACGTCCCCCGAAGAGACCGCGAAAATGGTTCGCACGGCTTTCGAGATCGCCGGAGTCGAACTGTGACCGAGCCCGGAACCGAAGCAAGCCGCGACAGAAATCACTCTCCCGGTGATCACTCCCCCGGCGCCGCAATCGAAGTCATTCCCGTGCTCGGGCTTCCCGAGTTCCGGCCCGGAGACGACTTGGCCACCGCTGTCGTCGACGCGACGCCGTGGCTCGAGAGCGGCGACGTCGTTGTCGTCACGAGCAAGGTGTTCTCCAAAGTCGAGGGTCGCATCGTTTCCTCACCGACCGATCCGGAAGAGCGCGACGCGGCACGACGCCTCCTGGTGGATCAGGAAGCCGTCCGCGTCGTGGCACGCAAGGGCCGCACTCTGATCACCGAGAACAAACTCGGAATCGTGCAGGCCGCATCGGGCATCGACGGCTCCAACGTCGACGGTGCCGAATTGGCGCTGCTCCCCGTGGATCCGGATGCGAGCGCTGCGGATCTGCGCGCCCGAATTCTCGAGAGCACGGGCAAGTCCGTCGCCGTCGTCGTCACCGACACGATGGGTCGTGCGTGGCGCAACGGGCAGACCGACGCCGCAATCGGTTCCTCCGGCATTCCGGTCCTGCACGGCTACCTCGGAGCACAGGACAGTCAAGGCAACGATCTGATCGTCACCGAGATCGCGATCGCGGACGAAATCGCCGCTGCGGGCGACTTGGTCAAGGGCAAGCTGGGCGGCGTTCCCGTCGCCGTCGTTCGTGGGCTTCGGTTCGAGGACGACGGTTCGAGTGGCCAGGATCTGATTCGCCGCGGCCCGGACGATCTGTTCTGGCTGGGCACCGAGGAAGCTACGGCGATGGGCCGTGGCCAGGCGCTGCTGTTGCGTCGATCGGTCCGACAGTTCGCAAGTGATCCCGTCGACGCGGAGATCATTCGCAGCTCGATCGCCGAGGCACTCACCGCTCCCGCACCGCACCACACGAGACCGGTTCGATTCGTGTGGCTACGCACGGAGTCGGTCCGCACGGCTCTTCTCGAGCAGATGCGCGAGAAGTGGGCCGCCGATCTTCGCGCCGACGGTCGCAGTGACGAATCCGTCGAGGCCCGGGTTGCCCGCGGAAACATCCTGTTCGACGCCCCCGAGGTCGTCATTCCCTTCTGCGTGCCCGATGGCGCACACAGTTATCCGGATGCCAGACGAACCGCGGCGGAGTCGACGATGTTCACGGTCGCCGCCGGCGCGGCAGTGCAGGGACTGCTGGTCTCGTTGTCCACCCGCGGCGTGGGAAGCTGCTGGATCGGATCGACGATCTTCGCCGCCGATCTCGTACGCGAACAACTCGATCTCCCGGCGGATTGGCAGCCACTCGGTGCCATCGCAATCGGGCACCCCCTCGAACCACTGACTCCGCGCTCTGTCTCCGCCCCCGGGGACGCGTTGGTGGAGCTGTAGGTCCATGTCAGCCGAATCGCTGCACGCCTCCGCCAAGGGCGTCCTGGAGGGCTGGGAGACGTCCTCCGAAGCGGACGAATCGTTGCGGCACACGATGCTCGCGTTCCTCGATTCGGCTCCGGACGGCTGCCTTCGTCGCCACGCACCGGGACACATCACCGCGTCGTCTCTCGTTCTCGACGAGAGTGGCTGCCACGTCTTGCTGACCCTGCATCCCAAGGTGGGCAGGTGGATTCAGCTCGGCGGCCACTGCGAGCTCGACGACGAGACGGTGGTAGATGCGGCATTGCGGGAAGCTCGCGAGGAGTCCGGAATTCACGACGTTCGGATAGACGCGGACCTACTCTCCGCCCACACGCATCCGATCACGTGCTCACTCGGAGTACCGACTCGCCATCTCGATCTACGGTTTCTTGTTGTGGCGCCGGACAATTCACATATCGTCCGCAGCGCAGAGTCCACCGACCTCAGGTGGTGGCCGGTGGACGCGCTCCCACCTACAGCGGAACGCGAGACCATCGACCACCTGGTCGCGCTCGCCCGTCAGCGCAAGAATCAGGACTGAATCGGAGAAAGCTGGGGCTGCTTGGCGCTCACTCCGTCGCCCGACGATGTTCCCTTCACGCGCCGAGCTACCCACGGCACCAAGAACTCTCGCGCCCATTGACGATCCTCGCGACGAGTTTCGGCTTTCGTGAGGACCGGCGCAGGCCCGAGATCGGGCGGGGTCAATCCGTGTTCGACGCCGAGCACGTCGAGCACACGCGTCGCCATGTTCTCGTGCCCGGAGGGCGACATGTGGAGGCGATCCCAGTCCCACATCCGAAGGTCTTGATATTCGGAGAATCGCCAGAAGTCGACGAGGGTCGCGTCGTGGCGGTCGGCCACCTCGCGAACAAGCTCGTTGTAGATCGCCAGACGTCCGCGGAGCTTGCCGAAGAAGGCGGACCATCCGGTGTCGTACGCGGTGAACATCAGAACCCGAGCGCCGGATGCAGTGAGCTGACCGATTGCCGAATCGTAGCGGGCGACCATCGCATCGATGTCGAGCTTCGGACGCATCATGTCGTTTCCGCCGGCGTAGATGGTCACCAGATCGGGCTTCAACGCCAGAGCGGGTTCCAACTGCTCGTCGATGATCGGTCCGAGTAGGCGACCACGAATCGCCAGGTTGGCGTAGCGGAAGTCGGGATTGTTCACCGCCAGCTGCTCGGCCACTCGGTCTGCCCACCCGCGCAGACCGTTGGGGAATCGTTCGTCGGCGTCGCCGACGCCCTCGGTGAACGAGTCACCGAGGGCAACGTAACGGCTCGGAAGAGAAGTCATACCCGCCAGTATTCCAGTAGGTCAGCTAACGATCACACATCTGTGCTGAAGCGCACGCCACCGTCCGGCAGCGTCACCCCCGGCCACACGCGTGCGCCGCGCAACAATTCACACCGCGCACCGATGTCCGCGCCGTCTCCGATGACAGCGTCGCGGACCAGCGCTCGGGGTCCGATACGGACGCCGAATCCGAGGATCGATCGTTCGACCACCGCCCCGGCTTCCACAACGGCGCCGTCGAAGAGAATTGCACCGTCGAGGCGAGCGCCTGCACCAACTTCTGCGCCTCGACCGACAACCGTGCCGCCGATCAGAACAGCGCCCGGCGCGATTCCGGCTCCGGGGTGAACCAGCGACTCGCCGCGCGGACCTTCGAGAGCCGGCGAAGGTGCGATACCTCGCACCAGGTCGGCGGAACCGCGAACGAAGTCCTCGGGGGTTCCCATGTCACGCCAGTACGACGAGTCGACGTGGCCGAACACCCGCTTGCCCTCGGCCAGCAGATTCGGGAACACCTCGCGCTCGACCGATACCGGTCGTCCTTCGGGGATCTGTTCGATGATCTCGCGCTTGAAGACGTAGCAGCCGGCGTTGATCTGATCCGTCGGCGGATCCTGGGTCTTCTCCAGGAATGCCGAGACTCGTCCGTCCTCGTCGGTCGGAACACAACCGAATGCTCGCGGGTCTCCCACACGAACCAGATGCAGGGTCACGTCGGCGTCCGTCTTCTCGTGGGTCTCGAGAATGCCGTTCAGATCGGTGCCACCGAGCACGTCGCCGTTGAACACCATGACGTTGTCACCGCGCAACTTCGGCAGAACGTTGCGGATTCCGCCACCGGTGCCCAGCGGTTCGGTCTCGAAGACGTAGTCGATCTCGAGGCCCATCTTGGAGCCGTCGCCGAAGTAGTCCTCGAATACCTCTGCCTTGAAGGACGTTCCGAGCACGACGTGCTTGATTCCGGCTGCCTCGATGCGGGCGAGCAGGTGCGTCAGGAACGGCAGGCCGGCGGTCGGAAGCATCGGCTTGGGTGCCGACAGCGTCAGCGGACGCAGCCGAGTGCCTTTGCCGCCTACCAGGATTACGGCGTCGGTCGGATTCGGATCGGACATCATTTTCCCCCGTGGTTCGAAACTGATGGATTGTCGGTCGAGTTGTCGGTGCGAGCGCGCTCGCGAACTGCAGAAGCTACGGCGATCTTGGATCGCACCGCGAGGCCACCGCGCAAGGCAAGTCGTAGCGGAGCCTGCCACCAGTGCGGATGGCGATCAGCCTGGAACTGGTACGCACTGCGATGATGGGCAGGCAACATCAGTTCCGGATGACGTCCTGCCGCATGGCCTTTGGCATGGGTGACGACGGCCGAGGGGACGAATACGTTGAGCCACCCGGCTTTTCCGAGGCGGTCACCGAAGTCCACGTCCTCCATGTACATGAAGTAACGAGAGTCGAAACCGGAGATGGTGTCGAAGGCGTCGCGTCGCACCAGCAGGCACGACCCGGAAAGCCACCCCACTGCACGCTCGGTGACGGCCTCGTTCTCCTGACGGTAACGAGCAGTCCACGGGTTCTTCGGCCATACGGTACCGAGCAACGCGTGCCCGACGCCCGAGGTGATGTCGGGCACCGTTCGCGCCGACGGATAGACACTGCCGTCCGGTTCGAGGACCTTCGGCCCCAGTGCACCGGCCCTTGGCCACCGATTTGCCGCAGCCACCAATTCGTCGAGTGAACCGGGTGCCCATTGGACGTCCGGGTTGGAAATCACGACGAATTCGATCGACGAATCGATCTCCGCTACAGCCCGATTTATCGCTCCCCCGTACCCGATGTTTCCGCCGGTTCGAAGCAGACGGACATGCTCGTACTTGGCATCGGCGGCCTCGGGGGCACCATCGGTCGACCCATTGTCGGCCATGATGACCTGGGGTTTTTCTGTCGTCGCCACAGCGAGCGTGCTCAAGAAATTCTCGAGATGCTCGCCTGGCGAGTAGGTCACCGTTACCACGGCCAGCTTGGGACTCACGCCGGTCAGCCTAGCCGTCCGCGGCCACTGCCCCGAACAAAGCTCACGCCAGAGCGGCGTGCAGAGCCTCTCGCCACGGACGCAGCGGCGTCATTCCCGCGGTAACCCACGCGCGCTCGGACAAGACCGAATATGCCGGGCGCGGGGCAGGGCGTACGAACTCCGCACTACTGCACGGGCGCACCCGAGCAGGGTCTGCGCCGATCTCCTCGAAAACAGCTCGCGCCAACTCGTACCAACTTGCTTGCCCGCCGTTGGTCACGTGGAATGTCGACGCACCCGTGAAGTCCAGAAGCGCGAGTTCGACGATGCCGCCGGCCAGATCGACGCTGTACGTGGGCGACCCGATCTGATCGTCCACGACGTTCACGAATTCGCGTTCGGCTTCGAGCCTTCGCATCGTGGCGACAAAATCCGTGCCGACACCGGAATACACCCACGCGGTACGGACAACGGCCGCGTCAGCCCCCGACTCTCGAACAGCGATCTCGCCGTCCAGTTTGGTTCGGCCGTAGACCGTCGCGGGACCGGTCGGTGCATCGACGTCGTATGGCGAGCTTGCATCACCCGGAAAGACGTAGTCCGTCGAAACGTGGATCAACCGCGAACCCACCCGCGCACAGGCTTGCGCGAGATTCCGCGGTCCGATCTCGTTGACCGCCCTCGCCGCCTCCTGGTCGGTCTCGGCAGCATCGACGGCCGTGTACGCAGCGCAGTTGATCAGCACCGAATCAGGCGAGACGAAGTCGTCAACCGCGCGGCTGTCGGTGATGTCCAGCTCGTCGGATCCGACGGCCCTGACGGGAAGACCCGCCGAGGTAGCGAGGGTTTCGACACGGGTCCCGAGCTGCCCTCGGGCGCCGGTGAGCAGGATATTCGTCACACGGTTCAGTCTGGCACGCCGCGTCGAGGTACCCGCGGCCGAGCATCGGACCAGTAACCTGAAGGAGTGTCCCACCAGCAACCGCAGCGCCGCGCGCGTCCACGACCTGCGCCGATTCGGACCAAGACGAGCCCGGCTCGCATAGCGGTCGCGGTGCTGTCCGTGCTCGTTCTGCTGGTCACCGGGTTCGCATGGCGGGGTGTGGACTCGTTGAGAAACAGCCTTGCCACTGCCAGCGGACTCGGCCTCGGTGGCGGCAAGGACGGAGCAATCGACATTCTGATGGTGGGAACGGACAGTCGAACGGACGCGCACGGCAACCCGCTCTCACAAAGCGAGCTCGACTCGTTGCGCGCAGGTGAGGAAGTTGCGTCCAACACCGACACCATCATCTTGATCCGCGTCCCCAACGACGGGAGTTCCGCGACCGCGATCTCGATTCCCCGCGACGCGTACGTCAACGTCCCGGGTATCGGTATGTCGAAGATCAACGCCGCGTTCGGTGCCACCAAGGAAACCGAGCGGCTGAAGTTGGTCAACAACGGGTCGTCCGACAGCGACGCAGACAAGAAGTCGACGGAAGCCGGCCGGACCGCGCTCATCGGAGCGGTGGCGAATCTGACCGGCATCACCGTCGATCACTACGCCGAAGTCGGACTACTCGGATTCGTCCTGCTGACCAACGCAGTGGGCGGAGTCGACGTGTGCCTCAACGCGCCGGTAGACGAACCGATGTCCGGAGCCAATTTCGCGGCCGGGAAACAGACACTCGACGGCGCCGACGCGCTGAGCTTCGTGCGACAACGACACGATCTTCCTCGCGGCGACCTGGACCGGATCGTTCGCCAGCAGGTGTTCATGGCTTCTCTCGTCAGCAAGGTACTCAGCGCAAAAACCCTCAGTGACCCCGGCAAGCTCAGCCAGCTGACCTCGGCTGTCCAGCGTTCCGTCGTGATCGACGACGATTGGGACATCATCGAGTTCGCCAAGCAGTTGCAGAATCTGGCCGGCGGCAAGGTGCAATTCGAGACCATTCCCGTTCTCGACATCAACGGCATGACCGATTACGGCGAGTCCATCGTCAAGGTCGATCCCAAGGCCGTCAAGAAGTACATCGCCGGATTGGTCGGCGCCGACAGCGAGGACTCGGACGAGACCTCCGAGGCACCGACCACCGTGAATGCGTCCTCGATCACGGTCGACGTCGCAAACGCCAGTGACATCGCAGGGTTGGCCAGCGGGGTTTCCGAAGCGTTGAGTGCCCTCGGGTACAAGCAGGGTCAGGTCGGCAACAACACCGGCTCCGACGTCACCGAATCGACGGTGTTCGCAAAGTCCGCGGACGACGACGCAGCACTCGCGGTGGCCGAGGCACTCGGCGGTCTGACGGTCAAGGCGGATTCGTCATTGTCCTCGGGCAAGGTTCGGGTTGTCATTGCCGAGGACTACAGCGGCCCGCAGTCCGCGGACGCGGTATCCCCGTCCGAAGGAGCGACAAGCACGACTGAATCGTCGAGCACCACCGAGACCAGCCCCACTCCCGCCCCTCCCGGTCCGCCGATCGACGCGGCCTCCAACGGCCCGCGCTGTGTGAACTGAAAAACTGTGTGAACTGAAAGCGGTGTGAACTGAACGGCTGCGTAAGCTGACGACGTGCCTTCGCCTGTAGACAACCTGACCGACGCCCTCCTCGGACCGATCCTGGCTGCCGACCCGGCCGGCCCTCGCGTGACCTACTACGACGACGCCACCGGCGAGCGCATCGAATTGTCTGCGAGCACTCTGGCCAATTGGGCGGCAAAGACAGCGAACATGGTTCGCGACGAGTTCGCTCTCGAGCCCGGCGGCAAAGTTGCCGTGCTGCTTCCCACGCACTGGCAGAGCGTCGCCGTCTTGCTGGGTGTGTGGTGGGCAGGCGGTGAGGTGGTCCTCTCCCCCGACGCCGACGCCGAACTGGCTTTTGTCACTGCCGACCGACTGGACGATGTTGCGGACGTACCGGAGGTAGCCGCACTCTCCCTCGACGCGTTCGGCAAGGGTTTGAGCGATCTTCCACTCGGCGTCGCCGACTACGCAACCTCCATCCGTGTGCACGGCGACCAGTTCCGTAGCGCCGGAGCCGGTTCGGCGCTCGAAGGCCGGTCCGTAGCGGACACGATCGACGCGGCACGGGCATCGGCGAAGAACGTCGAATTGGTGTCGACGGATCGTGTCCTCTCCAGTCGCACGTGGGACACGGCAGACGAATTGATCGACGGGCTTCTGGCAGTTCTCGCCGCGGGTGCCTCACTCGTGCAGGTGGCCCACCCGGACGCGGAAGGTACCGCGCGCCGAGTGGGCACCGAGAAGGTCACGAAACAGTTCTGAAACGCTAGCTCGCGAGAGCTGTCACCGGTGACACCAGCCCCGCCCGCCTAGCGGGGAGCAGTGACGCGATCACACCGCAGATTCCGCCGATCAACACGATGGCTACCAACTGCACCCACGGCACTGCGCTGAGGGCGACGTCCTCGATCCCGAAAACCGATGCGGTACCGGCTACACCGAACACCATCCCGAACAGCACTCCGATCACCGATGCGACTCCTGCCACCAGCAGTGCTTCCCAGATCAACATGGCTCGAATTCCCTTCTTGGTCAGACCGAGTGCGCGAAGCAGTCCGGATTCGCGGCGCCGTTCGAGAACGGACAGTGCCATGGTGTTTCCGACGCCGATCAAAGCAATCAACACCGCTACCGACAGCAATCCGGCAACCACCATGAGCATGGTGTCGAGGATCGAATCGAGAGCTGAACGCATCTCGGTCATGCCCTGAACATCGCTGCCCGGCGCTTCCTGGCGTGCCAGTTCCGTGATGCGGTCGGTGGCGGCCAAAGCCTGTTCGTCAGTATCCGTCCCCAGCCTTACCCAGTACGAATCGGTGGTCGGCGCGGTGGCCGCTGCACCGAGATCGCCTCGATCCAGTAGTGCTGGTTGACCTTTCACGCCCTCGACCACGCTGACGTTCACGACGCCGCGATCCCCACGCACCGTCGCCGTATCGCCCGCCGAGAGCTTGTATTCGGTCAGGTCAGCGGGCGAGAGCACCAACTGACCGGCCGCGGGTACCGAGATCTCGGTACGCAGAACATCTTTCACCCGCGCAGCGTCGACGCCGAATCCGGCCAACGAACCGCGCCCGTCGATCGTCAGTTCAGCCTTGTCCAGACCGCTCACCGCGCCGACACCGTTGACCGCGGCGATGTCTGTGCCCAACCCTGCGGGAAGCGGTGCCGAACCGGAACTGCTCACCATGACGTCGACGGGGAATTGACTGTCCATCGCCGCGGGTGCGGCTTCCTTGACCGTCGCGATTCCCACGACGAGCGTGCTCGTCAAGGCAACACCGATCAACAATGCGGTGGCCGTCGCCGAGGTGCGGCGTGGGTTCCGACCGGCGTTGCCTGCTGCCAGGCTTCCCACCGGACCGATCAGTCTCGCCAACACTCCGCCGGCCGCATTGATCAGTGCAGGCACGATTCGACCGGACAGTGCCGCGATCCCCAGGAACGAGAACAGTCCACCGGCGGTTGCCGCCGGCACCTGCTGATTCGTCACTCCCAGGACGGTCATCGCGATGCCCGCGAGCAGGATCACGACGCCGAGAACCCGGCGCACCACCGATACCTGAACGCTCTCAGGCTTGGACTCCATCGGCTGCAGTGCTGCCAGCGGGGAGAGCCTCGTTGCCGCCCGCCCGGGCGCAGATGCAGCGAGCATCGTCATCACGACGCCGACGGCAAGACCGACGAGCACGGTCACCGGGGTGACGCTCAGTGACGAAAGAGGAACCGGCACATCTGCGGCCGTTGCTACCCGACCGATCGCCCAGGCAAGTCCGACACCGAGTCCGACGCCGATCACCGAGGCGATCACGCCGACCGCCGCGGCTTCACTGCGAATGCTCCGGCGAACCTGTTTGGCCGTGGCGCCGACGCATCGCAGCAACGCAAGTTCCTGAGTGCGCGCCGCGAGCAGCACGGCAAATGTATTGGCGATCACCAGCGCGGCAACAACAACGGCGATGGCGCCGAAGGCGAGCAACACCGTGCTGAGGATCTTGGTGCCGCCCATGTATTCGGCTGCGGCGTTGTCTGTGGCTTCGTCGCCGGTCAGCACGGTGGAGTCCGCGGGCAACGCGCTCGAGATCGAATCCACGAGTTCTTGCTGAGAGCGTGAACCGTCACCGGCGACACGGAACTCACGTTCGGCACTGTCACCGGCCCACGCGCTCACCTGCTCGGCGGTGGTGAATATCTTGATCCCGCCCAGTCGTTGCGCCGAACCGGAGAGGTCGACCAGTCCCACTACCTCCGCGGTGGGTGCAGCGGCACCGACCGTCGAATCCCGTGCCGTGACTGTGATTCGGGCACCGATCGGTATCCCGGAGTCCGCGCTCACCAACACCTGCCCCAGACCGGCCGGAATCGATCCCTCCGACACCTTCTCCCAACGCAATTCGGGATTGTCGGCAATCGAGAGCGCATCCCCGTAGGACGCGCCCTTTGCCTCGGAGTCGACACGAACATACGTCGACACGTCGTCGGCCACCGCCGAGACGCCCGGAACCGCGCTCAGCATTGCTTCTGTCACGCCTGGACCGGACGCGACGACATCTGTGGTTTCGTATTGCGTCGCAAGTGATTTGCTCACACTCGCGTCGACCGTCGAGCTCAAGGTCAACGTCGCGACGATGTATCCGACGGCGATCACCACCGCGAGTATCGACGCCACATAGCGCCCGGCGTGTGCCCGCGCCTGCGCAAAAGCCAGACCTCTCATCGCAATGCACCCGAAACTGCAGGAACATCGGCCAGGTCGTCGGCACCGAGAGCTCGCATGGCACCGATCACCGAGTCGACGGTGGGATGGTCGATCTCTCCGGCTATACGCCCGTCCGCGATCAACACGACTCGATCCGCGTACGACGCCGCCACCGGATCGTGTGTCACCATCACGACCGTCTGACCGGTCTCCCGGACACTGGTGCGCAAGAGTCCCAGAACCTCTGTCCCGGAACGGGAATCCAGGTTGCCGGTAGGCTCGTCGGCAAAGATCACGTCGGGCTGGGGCAGTAATGCACGGGCGACAGCTACACGTTGCTGCTGACCGCCGGACAACTCGTGCGGCAGGTGGCCGAGGCGCTGCGACAGGCCCAGCTTTCCGATCACCTCGTCCATCCACTCGGGCGAGGGTTCACTACCTGCCAGCTTCATCGGCAGCAGCATGTTCTCCCGAGCAGTGAGCACCGGTAGCAGGTTGAACGCTTGGAAGACGAATCCGATTCGCTCGCGTCGCAGTTCGGTGAGCTCCGTGTCGCCGAGTTTCGTGACTTCGGTGTCGCCCAGGAAAACCTGCCCACCCGAGACCGTGTCGAGTCCGGCCAGGCAGTGCATGAGCGTCGACTTTCCGGAGCCGGACGGGCCCATGATCGCGGTGAACCGCTCGCGACCGAAGTCCACGTCGACTCCGCCGAGCGCGTGAACCGTGGTCTCACCGGTGCCGTACACCTTGGTGACACCGCGGGCAGTGATCGCCGGCACTGCGGCTGGTTCCGTCGTGGTGTGCGCATGCATTTTTTGCCCTCCGTAAAGCTTCTCGCTATGACGGAATCGACGTTATTGCAGCGCAAGTGGTCTCCGCGTCGGAGTGCGGGGCGATCTTGGAGAGCCCGGTGTCATCCCGGGGTAGGACTGGACAGGGCGGCGTGTCAGCCCTCGGTGCCGAGGAGATCTGCGCGCCGGACAAGTCCGATCTGGAAGGCGAAGACGACTGCCTGTACACGATCACGAGAATGAGTCTTCGAAAGAACCCGTCCGACATGGGTTTTCACTGTCGTCTCGGAGACGTGGAATTTTGCAGCGATCTCCGAATTCGACAGCCCGTACGCCATGGCTTCGAGCACCTCGACCTCGCGCGGCGTCAACTCTTCGGGCAACTGCGCTTCGGGCGCCGAGCCTTCCAGGAGCGGTCCGACGTGCTGAAGCAGTCGCCGAGTGGCCCGGGCTTCGATCACCGCATCCCCGCGGTGCACGGTGCGGATGGCGTCGAGCAACTGCTCCGGTGGCACGTCCTTGAGCAGGAAACCACTGGCGCCCGCCCGGATAGCCGACATCACGTACTCGTCGTTGTCGAAGGTGGTGAGCACCACGACCTTCGGCGCATCGGGGTCGGCCAGGAGCCGACGAGTCGCCTCGATGCCGTCCATCTTCGGCATCTGGACATCCATCAGAACGACGTCGACATGACGGGCGGCCAACTCGGTCAACGCCTGCTGACCGTCCGAAGCCTCGACAACCACCGACAGATCCGGCTGTGAGTCGATGACCATTCGAAAACCTGCGCGGACCAGCTGCTGATCGTCGATCAGTGCCACTGCGATCGGAGCCACGTGTTCGTCCATGCCACTCACCTTAAGACCTTCGGACGTTTCAAGACCTACCCAGACGTTCGTTCGTACGGCAAGACGGCCCGGACGCTGTATCCGCCGCCTGATTTCGGTCCGGCGGTTACTTTGCCTCCGTGCAGCTTGGCTCGCTCGGCCATTCCGATCAGTCCCTGCCCGCCTGGTGACGATTCGACCAGCGCGGCGCTGCCGCCTCGTCCGTCGTCGGTGATACCGAGAACGAGTTCGGTTTCAGCCCACGTCATCTCGACGCTCGCCTGTGCTCCAGGCCCCGCATGTTTGAGAACGTTCGTCAGCGATTCCTGCACGATGCGATACGCCGTCAACCCCGCACCCGCAGAGAGTTCGCGTGGTTCCCCGGTCACGCTGACGGCGATGTCGAGTCCGCTGCTGCGTAACTCGTGGAAGAGACTGTCGATGTCGCCGGCGCCCGGGATCACCGAGAAATCACGGGGCGTGTCCTCGCGCAGGACGGACAGCAGCGATCGCATGTCGGTCAACGCTTGGCGGCCGGTGGAGGCAATTGTTTCGAGTGCCTGAATTGCAGCCTGAGGATCCTTGGCCGCGCTGTAGCGTCCACCGTCGGCCTGAGCGATGACAACGGTCAACGAATGCGCGACGATGTCGTGCATCTCGCGCGCAATCCTCGAGCGTTCGCTGATCGTCGCGATTTCCGCTTCCTGCGCACGCTCGAGTTCGAGCAACCGTGCGCGCTCGGTCAGACCTTCCAATTGTTTGGTGCGAACTCGACGCAAATCACCGAACGCCCAGACCGCGAGCATGAAGATCATGACGGCCACGGACTGCATGACCTGCGAGGACACCGGGATTCCGTCGTAGCCGAAGTATCGAACAGTCCCGGCAATCGAGCCGAGCAACGCGAGCACCAGCCCGGTGAGTGAACTCCACCGAGCGCCGTAGGCGGCCAGCGCGTACAGGGAGATGGGTACGACAACGGCCGATGCGAGCAGTGTGTTGCCGATGAAGATCACGTGTAGAACTGCGAACCCTGCGATCACCATGCCGGAGAGTTCGGGGCGCGAGCGTCGCCACGCCAACGGAACGGTCATACCCAGCGAGATGAACACCGCCAGCGGACTCGCCTCGACCGCCACGACAACGCTGAACAGTGCGGCAACCGTCGCAATGCAGATGTCCACACCGCGAGCATGATCCGCGCTCCAACGGACGAAGCGTTCACTAGTCGGAAAACGAGCCATGCCGCCAAGAGTAGCTTTTACTGACGAGCTCTCACTCAGGTGCGGTAACCGCCGTCTTCGAGACCGGCCTCGATTTCGAAGCGGTTGCGCGGCCCGCGATGACGCAGTTCCTCACGCAGGTACAACAACCCGAATATGATTCCGTACCTGGCCCATTGGTCCGCGTGGACTGCCTCGTGGCGAAGGACGGATCGCGTCGTGTTTCGCCGCGTGAGATACACACCACCGAGAGTTGTTCCGCCTCTGGCGAACCCGCGGCGCAGTCCGGAGGCGACAAAGATTCCGGACTCGTCGTCGAAGCGGATGTCCGCGCGGAGAATCCCGGCGTAGAACAGGGCGACGCGGGTGACGAATGCGGACTGCGCGCTGCCCCGACTCGCTCGGATCAGCGGCAGCCCGCGTCGTGCACACACGAGAGAATCAGCCCAGCAGTTTCTCGCGGAGCGACTTGTCCTTGTCGAGGACCATCGACTCGAGGCTCTCCTGGAAGGCCACCATCCGCTGCTGAAGTGCAGGGTCCGAAGCGCCGAGGATCCGAGCAGCCAACAGACCGGCGTTGCGAGCGCCACCGATCGAGACCGTCGCGACCGGGACGCCGGCCGGCATCTGCACGATCGAGAGCAGCGAATCCATACCGTCGAGGTACTTGAGCGGCACCGGAACACCGATGACCGGCAACGGCGTAGCCGAGGCAACCATGCCCGGAAGGTGCGCGGCGCCACCGGCACCGGCGATGATGACCTTGATTCCGCGGTCGGAAGCTTCCTTGGCGTAGTCGAGCATCCGCTGAGGCGTGCGGTGCGCCGAGACGACACCGACCTCGAAGCGGATACCGAACTCGGCCAAAGCTTCGGCTGCAGCTTCCATGGTCGGCCAATCCGAATCGCTGCCCATGATCAGGCCGACCTGCGCGCTCTCACTCACCGTGTACATCCCATCCGTCGGTCCAAACTGCATACGAAAGCCAATGTGCTGCGCGCTCGGCGCGTTCCCGAACTGCGGCAACGTAATTCGGATCGTCGATGGATCCGGCGCCGCCCACGATGTTGACGTGACCGATCTTGCGATCCTTGCGCTCACCCTTGCCGTACAGGTGGATCTTCGCGTCGGGCATCCGAGCGAACAGGTGATGGACACGCTCGTCCATCGTCATCTCGGGCGCTTCCGGTGCACCGAGAACGTTTGCCATCACCGTTACCGGCGCGATCGGCGAAGTGTCGCCGAGCGGGTAGTCGAGAACTGCACGCAGATGCTGTTCGAACTGAGAGGTGCGTGCGCCGTCCATCGTCCAGTGACCGGAGTTGTGCGGGCGCATCGCCAGCTCGTTGACCACGAGAGTACCGTCAGTCGTCTCGAAGAGTTCGACGGCCATCGAGCCGACAACACCGAGCTCGGACGCGATGCGCAACGCCAATTGTTCGGCTTCCTCGGCAACGGCACTCGAAAGGGCGGGAGCAGGTGCGATCACGACGGCGCACTGGCCGTTGCGCTGAACGGTCTCGACGACCGGCCACGTAGCGCCCTGGCCGAACGGCGACCGCGCGACCATGGCGGACAGTTCCCGACGCATCGAGACCATTTCCTCGACGATCAGCGGAACACCCTTGTCCAGCTGCTCGGTGACAATGGCCTCTGCTTCGTCCTGATCGTCGGTGATCCAGACTCCGCGGCCGTCGTAGCCTCCGCGAGTTGCCTTGATGACAAGCGGCCAACCGTGTTGGGCACCGAAACGCACGACGTCTTCTGCCCACGTCACTTCGGCGTACGCAGGTACGGGCGCGCCCAGTCCGGCAAGTTTGCGACGCATCAGAAGTTTGTCCTGAGCGAAGATCAGAGCCTGCGGCGGCGGCTGAACGTTCACGCCTTCGGCAACAAGAACCTCGAGATGCTCCGTGGGCACGTGCTCGTGGTCGAACGTCAGTGCATTGGAACCGACCGCTGCGCGGCGAAGAGCGTCGAGGTCGGTGTGGCTGCCGAGCACGACGTCGGGGCTGACCTGAGCTGCCGGCTCGTCCGAAGTCCCGGAGAGCACACGGAGCGTCTGGCCCAGGGCCACCGCCGCCTGGTGAGTCATCCTGGCCAACTGTCCGCCACCGATCATGGTGACGACGGGCATGGATGCTTTTGCCGGTCGAGGGGGGGTCGGGCGGGCGGGGATCTGCGCGGGATCGTTGTTGCCGGTCACGGCTCTCTATGTTGTCATGTGCCGCGTTCGCCCGTTCATTCAGCGTTCCCAATCTGTGATTCTGCTGATGAATCCGCGGCAAATTGGTGGTAACGCGGTTTCGTTTCGTAAACTCATCTGTTGTGCCATTTGTCGACGGGGTCATTGCCCGCATACCCCAACCGTTTCGTGACATCGCTCTGCGTCACAGCGAGCTGATCAAATTCGCGATCGTCGGCGGAACGACCTTCCTCATCGACTCGGGCATCTTCTACACACTCAAGCTGTCGATCCTCGAATCCAAGCCGATCACGGCCAAGATCATCGCCGGCGTCGTCGCGGTGATCGCGTCGTACATTCTCAACCGCGAGTGGTCGTTCAAGAACCGTGGTGGCCGTGAACCAGCGCACGAAGCTGCGCTGTTCTTCATCATCAGCGCCATCGGTGTCGTCATCAGCTTCATCCCGCTGTACATCTCCAGTTACGTCTTCAACCTGCGCGTACCCGAAGTCAGCCTGGCGACGGAGAACATCGCCGACTTCATCAGTGCATATGTCATCGGCAACCTGCTGCAGATGGCGTTCCGATTCTGGGCCTTCCGCAAGTTCGTATTTCCCGACGAGAATCCGGAACCGCTCGAGCTGTCCGACACCACAGGATTGTCCGAAACCACAGCGTTATCCGAAACCACGGCGCCTGACCCGGTAATTCCTGACGCCGAAGAGGAGCTCGGGCACTCCTGAGTTTTCCGTCTGCGCCGGCCTTTCGGTCAGCGCGGTTCGCGGCGCGGAACGACGTCCGCGGTCGGCGCCGTGTTGGCCACCGGCAGGAAGACGGCGAACAAGGCAGGCTTACGCCTCTGCAGTTCCAGTCGGCCCCCGTCGGCTTCGATCAGTGCACGTGCGAGCGCCAACCCGACGCCGGTGGACCCCGCCCCCGAAAATCCTCTGTCGAAGATATGCGGCGCGAGATCGTTCTCCACACCGGAGCCTTCGTCGGTAACCTCGACGCACACCATCGAGTCACGGCGAGACGAACTGCGACCCGTACCGTCGATCAATCGCACCGACACCGTGCACGTGCCTTCACCGTGTTCGAACGAATTGTCGACCAGAACGGAAACAGCTTCACGCAGACGCGAGCCTGTGGTCGCGGCCATCACCGTGCGATCGCCGCGTAGGCGCAGCCTGCGTCCCTCTCCGTCGAACTGAGCCTGCCAGTCGCGAGTCACCTGTTCCAGCTCGCCGACTACCGACACCAGACTCGCCGATGACCCACTTGTGCGCGACGAGCGAATCAGGTCGTCGATTCCGTCGGTGAGCCTGTCCACTTGCGCCATGGCTTCCTCGGCCTCGTTCACGACGTCAGGATCTTCGTGAACGGACAACTCGTCCAGGCGCAGCCGCACTGCAGTCAGTCGACTGCGCAGTTGATGCGAGACGTCCGCAACCAGCGCGCGCTCTCGTTGCAGCCGCACGGAGATCTCCACGGTTGCCGCATCGAGGACGTCGGACACGCGGTCGAGTTCGGGGATGTCGTGCCGACGAGGATCCGGCCGGAAGTCGCCTTCGGCGAGGCGCGCCGCCCGGTCGGCCACATCCTGCAGCGGATCGGCAAGCCGACGCGCAGTGACCACAGCTACCACGGTGCCTGCCGTGATGGACAGAAGCACGAGCACGCCGACAGCCATCACCGCTTGTTTCTGCTGGGTGCGCAGGTTCTCCGACGGCACCTCGAGGCGCAACGAGCCGGACGTTCCCATCGCGAGCGATTCGACGAGTGCGTTCTTGACCGTCGCCTCACCCACGTCGACGCGTGCGGCGCCGTCGACGACGGTCGGATACACGACGACGAGGCGCCCGTCGTTCGGGGTGAGAACCTTGAGCGAATCTGTGTTCAACGCACCTTCGACGAGTCCGTTCGTCCCCTCTTGCGCGATGACCTCAGCGGCCATCCGGTCGAGGCGCACCCGGAGATCACTTCGCGTCACGTCCTCCACCCAGAGCCACGCCGTGTAGATCAGCGGAACCCCCAGCAGCAACGCCGTCATGATCACGACAGCGAGAATCGACTGCAATATGCGACGCCGCATGCCGGCAGTTCCTGATTCTCGAGAAGTTAGTCGGTGTTGATTCGGAAACCGACACCGCGGACGGTGGCAATCCTGCGTTCCACGGCGGGGCCCTCGTCGCCGATCTTGCGGCGCAGCCACGACATGTGCATGTCGAGCGTCTTCGATCCACGAAGCTCGACGTCGCCCCACACCTCACGAAGGATCGTATCGCGCGAGACCACTTCCCCGGCGTGCTCGAGGAGGACCCGCAGAAGCTCGTATTCCTTGTTGGCCAAGGCGATTTCGGAGCCGTTGACGAGTACGCGTCGTGCCGCGGGCTCGAGCCTGATGCCACCGACCTCGACGATCGTGTCCTCGCGGCCACCGTGGCGACGCAGGAGTGCTCGCACACGTGCCATCAACTCGGCGAGACGAAACGGCTTGCTGACGTAGTCGTCGGCGCCCGCGTCCAACCCGACCACGAAGTCGACTTCGTCGGTCCTGGCGGTCAACATCAGCACGGCGAGCGAGGTGCGATGCGCACGAATCTGTCGGCAGACCTCGAGGCCGTCCATGCCCGGAAGGCCGAGATCGAGAATCAACGGGTCGAAATCACCTTCGAGCGCCTGCTGCAACGCAGCGGGTCCGGTCGGTTCGACCGTCACCGAATACCCTTCACGCCCCAAGGCGCGGGAAAGGGGTGCAGCAATGGCC
>NZ_CAURKP010000075.1:0-24978 GCF_963525155.1 uncultured Rhodococcus sp. | reverse complement strand
TCGAGTAGCCCACTTCTCGCGCGATCGAGGACACCGTTCGTGCCGGGTCTGCGAGTAGATCCGCCGCCACGGACAGTCGCCACTCGGTCAGATAGCCGACAGGTCCGAGCCCCATGAGGCTGGTGAACCGGCGCGCGAAGGCCGCTCGCGAGCTGCCGGACTCCTGGGCCAGGCTCGCGACTGTCCAGGGGTGTTCCGGCCGATTGTGTATGAGCCGCAAGGCATGCCCGATGACGGGATCCTCGTAGGCCTTGATCCATCGCGGTGATCGATTCGGGTTCTCGGCGAACCACGTACGGACCGCCGATATCAGGACAAGGTCCAGGAGCCTGTCCAGCAACACTTCCTGCCCTGGCCCGTCGGCGGCGATCTGTTGTTCCAGAAGGTTTGTCATCGGCGCGGTTTCGATGCTGCGTCGTACTACCGCGACGGGTGTCAGGCTGTCGAGGATCTGACGGCTGACATAGGAGTCCAAACGGTATGTGCCCGTGAGCATGACGGTCTGACCACTGGTCGAGTTGCCCCAGGTGCGAATGCCGTGAACTGACATGTCCTCGAGTGGTGATCCGTCGACCGCAGCGCAGTTTTGTGCCTCGTCGATGAGTACGTGGACCGGGGTGTCCGGGTGATCGGCGACCGTGTAGGGATCGGGGCCGCGCAGGAGTGCAACGTCGCCGGCCTCGAGATCTTCTGTCTGTCCGGTGTCGGAGACGACGACCGCGCTGCCTCGAACCAGAACCAGCACGGTGATCGGTGCGTGGTCCTCGATACGTAATGACCACGGTGGATCGAGCAGCGAGCGCAGTAGAAAAGCGCCCTCCGCCCGCGATCCCGCCAGCATCATCGACAATGCATCCATGCTTCGACCGTAGACGCTGGCGTATGTTTTTGCGACCTTCGGCTATGGATCGTATTGATGCTCCGCGGTCGAATGAGTGCATGACGACAACAAGCGACATTCAATCGGCAGTAGTGATCGGTGGTACCGGTAAGACCGGTGCGCGCGTTGCGCAGAGGCTGACGGCGGTGGGAATCCGTACCCGAATCGCGTCGAGAACATCCGGGACGCGTTTCGACTGGAACGATCAGACGACGTGGCAGCCAGCAGTGTCCGGCGTCGACGTGGCATATGTGACGTATGCGCCAGATCTGGCTGTTCCGGAATCGAGCGCCCACATCGAGGAGTTCGCGGAGCTTGCGTACCGCGAAGGGGTTCGTCGCATGGTGCTCCTGTCCGGGCGCGGTGAACCGGCGGCGCAGAAAGCCGAGCAGGTTCTCGCCGACAGCGGTCTGGAATGGGCTGTGGTGCGGGCCAGTTGGTTTGCCCAGAACTTCAGTGAGGGGTACCTACTCGATCCGATTCGGGAAGGCCACCTGGCACTTCCGGTCGGTGAGGTGGGGGAGCCGTTCATCGACGTCGACGATCTCGCCGACGTTGCGGTGGCCGCATTGACTCGAACCGACCTCCTCGGCCGAGTTCTCGAGGTGACAGGTCCGGAGTTGCTCACTTTCGCGGCGGCGGTTGATGCGATTTCGACGGCGTCGGGTCGTCTCGTGACATTCGAAAGAATTGGACTCAAACAGTTTTCCGACGGCATGGCGGAGGTCGGCGTCCCGAGTGACGTCGTGGAGTTACTCAGGTACCTGTTTGCCGAGGTTCTCGACGGACGAAATCAAAGTGTGACCGGCGTCGTCGAAGAGGTCCTGGAACGACCCGCTCGAGATTTCACCACTTTTGCCGCCGAGGCTGCCCGAACGGGGGTCTGGTCGTGAAGAAATCCGAGATTTTCTTGGAGCTGCTGCTCGGCGTGACTGCACTCGGCGCGCTCGTCGCCGGTGGTGCGTTGTTTGCCTTCTCTTCCTTCGTGATGCCCGCCCTGCGGTCGGTGGATGCACATACCGCGATCACGTCGATGCAGGCGATCAACGTCGAAGCGCCGCGTAGTGCGTTGATGCTGCCGCTGGTCGGATCGGCGCTCACCGCGATCGCCGCTGGAATCTGGGCATCGATCTCCAGACCGGACGGCTGGGTCCTTGCTGTCGTCGGTTGCGTCGGGGTGCTCGCGTCCTTCGCGGTGACCGCGTCCTACCACGTCCCTCGCAACGACGCTTTTGCCTCGGTCAGCGCTACCGACGCAGCCGCATGGGCGTCGTACGAGGCGGGTTGGACTATGTGGAATCACGTTCGGGTCGGGCTGTACCTGCTGTCGGGAATCGTGCTCGCGGTTGCCGCGGTGCTACCAGCAACAAACGCGGTGGACACGGCCCAGTAGTCTTGTACCCCGTGAGTGATGTAGAAGCCCAGCCAGTCGACGACACCCCCGAGCAGCTCCGTATCCGGCGCGAGAAGCGTGAACGGATCCTCGCGCAGGGGCAGGAGGCGTACCCGGTTTCGGTCGATCGCACCCACACGCTCGCGCAGATCCGCGCGGAGTACCCGGAACTCGAGCCGGACACGGCGACTGGCGTGCTGGTCGGCGTCGTCGGCCGCGTCATCTTCATGCGCAACACCGGCAAGTTGTGCTTCGCGACTCTGCAGGAAGGCGACGGTACCCAGCTGCAGGCCATGATCAGCCTCGCCGGCGTCGGCGAAGAGGCACTGGCTGCCTGGAAGTCCGACGTCGACCTCGGCGACTTCGTCTTCATCCACGGTGAGGTCATCAGCTCCCGTCGCGGCGAGCTCAGCGTGATGGCCGACGCGTGGCAGATCGCGTCCAAGTCGCTGCGCCCCCTGCCGGTTGCTCACAAGGAAATGAGCGAAGAGTCCCGGGTGCGTCAGCGCTACGCGGATCTGATCGTTCGCCCCGAGGCTCGGGACAACGCCCGCAAGCGTGTCGCTGTTGTCCGTGCGCTGCGCAATGCACTCGAGAGCCGCGGCTTCCTCGAGGTCGAGACGCCGATGCTGCAGACGCTGCACGGCGGCGCGGCAGCTCGCCCGTTCGTCACGCATTCGAACGCCCTCGACATCGACCTGTACCTGCGTATCGCGCCGGAACTGTTCCTCAAGCGTTGCGTCGTCGGCGGTATCGAGAAGGTCTTCGAGATCAACCGCAACTTCCGTAACGAGGGCGTCGACTCCACCCACTCGCCCGAGTTCGCAATGCTCGAGACGTACGAGGCCTACGGCACGTACGACGATTCCGCAAAGATGATTCGTGAACTCGTCCAGGAAGTTGCGCAGGAAGCATTCGGCACGCAGGTCCTCACCCTCGCCGACGGTTCCGAGTACGACGTCAGTGGCGAGTGGCAGGTTCTCGAGATGTACCCGTCGCTGTCGGCTGCCATCGGCACCGAGGTCACGCCGGATACGACGGTCGACGAGCTTCTCGCTCTGGCGGAGAAGGTCGGCCTCGAGGTTCCCAAGGACAAGGGCTACGGCCACGGCAAGCTCGTCGAGGAACTGTGGGAACACCAGTGCGGCGATCAGCTGTACGTGCCGACGTTCGTCCGTGACTTCCCGGTCGAGACGTCGCCCCTGACCCGTGATCACCGCAGCAAGAAGGGTGTCACCGAGAAGTGGGACCTGTACATCCGCGGATTCGAGTTGGCGACAGGATACTCCGAACTTGTCGACCCGGTCATCCAGCGTGAGCGCTTTGTCGATCAGGCGCGCCTCGCGTCGGCAGGCGACGACGAAGCGATGGTGCTGGACGAGGAGTTCCTCGCCGCGATGGAACAGGGCATGCCGCCGACCACCGGCACCGGCATGGGAATCGATCGACTGCTGATGGCTTTGACGGGTCTCGGTATTCGCGAGACGATTCTCTTCCCGATCGTTCGTCCGTCCGCTCGCTAGCTTTACTTCGATCAAGGTTCGGCCGCACATGTTGCGGCCGAACCTTTTTCAGTTGGGGCGCTCCCAAGGTATTCGATAGTTCCCAACGACATTCGCCTGCGGCAAAGGATTCATCCATGCGCGGTCGCCCGAGTTTCGGACTCTCGAATTGTTGCGATGATTTGGTCAATCGTGCCCTGGTTGAGTGCGTCAGGTAGTCCCCGATCCGACTGGACAAGGAAGACCATGACCTCGGCTGTGGAGTATCCGGGTGTGGTGACGACATCGAATTGTGCTGAGGGCGGATCGCATTCGTTGTCCGCCGGGATATTTGTGACGGTTGCGGTGTACCGGATCGCCGGGCGTCCGGAGATGGTGAAATTCGTGGGTCCGCTGTAAGCGATGCTGGCGAGAGTGCCGTTCTTGGAGGCGAAGATTGCGCTCGGTAGAGGTCTTTTCTCGAGTCGTCGTCTGTCATGATTCCCCCGTCTGGATGCATCCCCCGATGCGCCGCAAAGAATGTATCGGCACTGTCTTTGTCGCAAGACAAGTCGACCGGCATACCCGGCGGAGATCAGTCCCAATCATCCGGACGAGCCAAGACAGGACGTTTGTCCAGGTGCTATTGTCGCTGCTTATCGAAGGATCTGGGGAGGAATGGTCGTGGTGAAAAAGGTTGTTGTCACGATGGTTGACGATCTGGACAAGAAATCGCCCGCCGACGAAACTGTGGAGTTTTCCGTCGACGGAGTTGCTTACGAAATCGATCTCACCGCCGCCCACGCCGCGGAACTGCGCGATGCACTGAAAAAGTGGATTACCCATGCGAGAAAGTCGAATTCCGCAAAATCGGCCAACGGATCGGTGGCCAAGTCTCGCCCAGTTGCCGACCGCGATCAGAGTGCCGCCATCCGCGAATGGGCCAAGGGTGCCGGTTTCGAGATTTCGGCCCGCGGTCGTATTTCCACCGAGGTGCGCCGAGCCTACGAAAAGGCCGTCTGAAATGGATCGCGAATGGATTCGGGCGCATTTTGCCGAAACGGATTGATAACGCGTTCTAGTTTGTTAGCGTCTGCACGGTTCGCATCTCTCGTAGAGGAGTCGGTCGTGCACAGAAACAGGTTGTTCGGGGGCGTGGTTCTTGCCGCTCTGATGTTCGTCGGGTTCACCTCCGTGGCTTCGGCTCAGGCTCCGTTGCCCGTGCCCAATGCCTTCCTTGCCGGTGTTCCTCAGGAGTTGGGAAATCCTGGCGGTTCAGCTCCGGGATCCAATGACTTTTCGTGTAAACCGACTGCCGAACATCCCAATCCGGTTGTGCTCGTTCACGGAACGGGTGGAAACAGGCAGACCAACTGGGCCACCTATGCGCCGTTGCTCGCCAACGAGGGCTACTGCGTCTTCGCGCTGACATACGGCAACTTCCCCGAGCAGCCTTGGCCGTTGTCGGCCATCGGTGGAATGCAGGAAATTCCTTCCAGCGCAGCACAATTGTCGAATTTTGTCGATCAAGTACTTGATGCCACGGGTGCTACATCGGTAGATCTGATCGGACATTCCCAGGGCACCATCATCAACGGGTACTACGCGAAGTTCCTCGGTGGTGCCGACAAAGTGGACAACATCGTCTCGGTGGCGTCGCTGTGGAAGGGGACGCTCGGAAACGAGCAGGCAAGTGTCGGCCGCAGCCTTCGCGAACTCGGGGTATCCGAGGCAGCGCAGGCCGGATTCCCGATCTGCAAGGCATGTCTGAACATGGGGGCAGGCTCGGAGTTCATCGAAAATCTCCGTGCGGGAGGCGTTTACGCGCCGGGTGTTCACTACACGAACATCACGACCCGCTACGACGAACTGGTGCTGCCGTATACAAATGGGCTGGAGCCTGGGCCGAACGCCACCAACATCGTCGTCCAGGACGGTTGTGAGCAAGACATCTCCGATCACCTGGCAATCGCGGCATCGCTGCGCGCCGCGACTTTTGCTCTCAATGCACTCGACCCCGCGCATCAGCGGCCGGTACCGTGCAACTCGGTATTGCCCGTCGTGGGTTGATCAATTTGCGGAGGCCTTCGGTGGGGATTCGAACATGCGTGGGCGCTCTCGCTGTGGCGGGAGCCGTGGCCGCGTCCGCGCCGTCTCTTGCGTCGGCGAACGAACCTCTTCCCGTTCCGTCCGGTTTCCTCAGTGGAATCGCCCTCGAAGCGACCAACCCGGGCGGATCGGCCCCTGGCACCAACGACTTCTCGTGCACGCCTTCCGCTGCTCATCCTGATCCAGTCGTCCTTGTGCACGGGACGGCGGCCAACCGTCAGACCAATTGGGGCGTACTCGCACCCGTACTGGTCAACGAGGGACACTGCGTTTTTGCGCTCACCTTCGGGAATCGAACGGACCAGCCGTGGCCGATTTCCGCAGCCGGCGGTCTCGCACCACTCGGAGACAGCGCAGGGCAGTTGTCGGACTTCGTCGACGACGTTCTCTCTGCGACGGGTGCCTCGAAGGTCGACCTGATCGGACACTCTCAGGGGACGACGGTCAGTGCCTACTACGCCAAGTTCCTCGGCGGCGACGAGAAGGTTTCCAAGATCGTCTCCATCGCTCCGTTGTGGGACGGCTCGGAGGTCGGCCCGCCGGAAGGCGTCGGGGGACCGGATTTCGACAACGCCACCTTCGTCACCGAACTGCGCGACGCGGGCGTCTACTCCGATGACGTCGAGTACACCAACATCGTGACTCGGTTCGATCAAGTGGTCGTTCCGTACAGCAGCGGAATACTGGCCGCGTCGAACGCGTCGAACATAGTTGTTCAGGACGGTTGCGAGCAGGACCTGTCGGATCACATCGCGCTGGTGGCGTCGCAGCGAACGGCGACTCTGACGCTCAACGCGCTGGATCCGTCGAATCCGCGTGAGGTGCCGTGCGCTCGGGTACTCCCGATATTCGGCTGATCAGGCGTCGAAAATCGCTGTTCGCTTCAGGCGTACAGGAACCGGGAAACGATTCCCTCAGCTGCGACGTTGTGAACGGTAAGCAGTCCGGCTTCCGCCGCCAATCGGGTGGAGGAGCAGCAGGTGGACTTCGCGCCCTCTAGAGTAATAAGTGGGGTCGTGCAACCTTTGTCGATTCGTGGACGTCAGTCCGCTGACCGGCGAGGCGATCAGTCTGTAGTGCCGGAGCGAAACGCGGCGACCAGGGACGAGACATCCGGTCTCGAACCTGCCCGCCGGAGAGTGTGAGGGAGAGCGATGTTCGAGAGGTTCACCGATCGCGCGCGGCGCGTTGTTGTCCTGGCTCAAGAAGAAGCCAGGATGCTCAACCACAACTACATCGGCACGGAGCACATCCTTCTCGGCCTCATTCACGAGGGCGAAGGTGTTGCAGCCAAGTCGTTGGAGTCGTTGGGTATCTCCCTCGAGGGAGTCCGCAGCCAGGTCGAGGAGATCATCGGCCAGGGCCAGCAGGCTCCGTCCGGTCACATCCCCTTCACACCGCGCGCCAAGAAAGTTCTCGAGCTGAGTCTGCGCGAAGCGCTGCAGCTCGGACACAACTACATCGGTACGGAGCACATCCTGCTCGGTCTCATCCGTGAGGGTGAGGGCGTAGCAGCCCAGGTTCTGGTCAAGCTCGGTGCCGATCTCAACCGCGTCCGCCAGCAGGTCATCCAGCTGCTGTCGGGCTACCAGGGCAAGGAGCCCACCGAAACCGGTGGCACCCGCGGAGAGGCCGGCACGCCGTCCACCTCGCTCGTGCTCGACCAGTTCGGTCGCAACCTGACGCAAGCTGCCCTCGAAGGCAAGCTGGACCCGGTCATCGGCCGCTCGAAGGAAATCGAGCGCGTCATGCAGGTTCTCTCGCGTCGTACCAAGAACAACCCGGTTCTCATCGGTGAACCCGGTGTCGGTAAGACCGCTGTGGTCGAGGGCCTGGCTCAGGCAATCGTCAACGGTGAGGTCCCCGAGACCCTCAAGGACAAGCAGCTGTACACGCTCGACCTCGGGTCGCTCGTGGCCGGCAGCCGTTACCGCGGTGACTTCGAAGAGCGCCTGAAGAAGGTTCTCAAGGAGATCAACACCCGCGGCGACATCATCCTGTTCATCGACGAGCTGCACACCCTCGTGGGTGCGGGCGCGGCCGAGGGCGCTATCGACGCGGCCTCCATCCTCAAGCCCAAGCTTGCTCGCGGTGAGCTGCAGACCATCGGTGCCACCACGCTCGACGAGTACCGCAAGTACATCGAGAAGGATGCTGCCCTCGAGCGTCGTTTCCAGCCCGTTCAGGTGGGCGAGCCGACCGTCGAGCACACCATCGAGATCCTCAAGGGTCTTCGTGACCGCTACGAGGCTCACCACCGTGTCTCCATCACGGACGGTGCTCTCGTGGCAGCGGCGACGCTGGCCGACCGCTACATCAACGACCGCTTCTTGCCGGACAAGGCGATCGACCTCATCGACGAGGCGGGCGCGCGAATGCGCATCCGTCGGATGACTGCACCGCCGGACCTGCGCGAATTCGACGATCGCATCGCCGACGCGCGTCGCGAGAAGGAGTCCGCGATCGACGCGCAGGACTTCGAGAAGGCTGCGAACCTGCGTGACAAGGAGAAGACCCTCGTTGCTCAGCGCGCTGAGCGTGAGAAGCAGTGGCGTGCGGGCGACCTGGACGTCATTGCCGAGGTCGACGACGAGCAGATCGCCGAGGTTCTGGGCAACTGGACCGGTATCCCCGTCTTCAAGCTCACCGAGGAGGAGACCACTCGTCTGCTCCGCATGGAAGAGGAACTGCACAAGCGGATCATCGGCCAGGAAGAGGCGGTCAAGTCCGTCTCGAAGGCGATCCGTCGTACGCGTGCAGGTCTGAAGGATCCCAAGCGTCCCTCGGGCTCGTTCATCTTCGCCGGCCCGTCCGGTGTCGGTAAGACGGAGCTCGCGAAGTCGCTCGCCAACTTCCTGTTCGGCGACGACGACGCCTTGATCCAGATCGACATGGGCGAGTTCCACGACCGCTTCACCGCTTCACGTCTGTTCGGTGCCCCTCCCGGGTACGTCGGATACGAAGAGGGTGGCCAGCTCACCGAGAAGGTGCGCCGCAAGCCGTTCAGCGTTGTCCTGTTCGACGAGATCGAGAAGGCACACCAGGAGATCTACAACACCCTCCTGCAGGTGCTCGAGGACGGCCGTCTCACCGACGGTCAGGGACGTACCGTCGACTTCAAGAACACGGTGCTGATCTTCACGTCCAACCTCGGTACGTCTGACATCTCCAAGGCAGTCGGCCTGGGCTTCAGCTCGGGAACGGGCACGGAGTCGAACTACGAGCGCATGAAGCTCAAGGTTCACGACGAGCTGAAGAAGCACTTCCGTCCCGAGTTCTTGAACCGTATCGACGACATCGTCGTCTTCCATCAGCTCACGAACGAGCAGATCGTTCAGATGGTCGATCTGATGCTCGCTCGCGTCGAGGCAGCACTCAAGAACAAGGACATGGCCATGGAGGTCACCGACAAGGCCAAGTCGCTTCTGGCCAAGCGCGGATTCGATCCGGTACTGGGTGCACGACCGCTGCGTCGCACCATCCAGCGCGAGATCGAGGACCAGATGTCCGAGAAGATCCTCTTCGGAGAGATCGGACCCGGCCACATCGTGCTCGTCGACGTCGAGAACTGGGACGGCGAAGGCTCGGGCGAGGACGCGAAGTTCACGTTCACGCCTACCAAGAAGCCGATCGACGTGCCGGACGCACCGCCGATCGAGCTGACCAAGGCCGGCGAAAGCGAAAGCGCAGCAGAGTAGTACAGCAGAGTAGGTAACGAACGGGCGGCACCTCACCGGTGCCGCCCGTTTCGTGTATCACGGGAGAGGGCGTACACATGAACGACATCGAACTGGGTCACCTGCGTCGTTGCGTCGAATTGGCAACGGAAGCATTGGATGCGGGCGACGAACCTTTCGGTTCCGTCCTGGCAGCGGCTGACGGAACATTTCTGGCGGAGGATCGAAACCGGATCGCGGGCGGCGACAACACTCGCCACCCCGAGTTCGAGCTGGCTCGGTGGGCGGCTCAGTATCTGACGCCGGACGAGCGTTCGACGGCAACGGTGTTCACTTCGGGAGAGCACTGCGCGATGTGTTCGGCCGCGCACGCGTGGGTGGGCCTCGGACGTATCGTCTACATCTGCTCTTCGGCTCAACTCGGCGACTGGCTCGCGGAGTGGGGTGTGTCCCCGGCGCCGGTGAAGTCTCTGTCCGTCAACGAGGTTGCGCCGAACGTCCCGGTCGAAGGCCCAGTGCCGGAGTTGGTTCCGCTGGTGCGAGAACTGCATCGGAAGTTGCATTCGCCGAGTGCTTGACGGGCACACACAAACGGGCGGCACCTCGCTGGAGGTGCCGCCCGTTTGCGTGTGAAGTCAGGAAACTGCGTCGACCGCTCGAACCTTCTCTCGCAGTTCACCCTTGACGACCTTGCCGCTTGCATTGCGCGGCAGTGCTTCCACGACGACGATGTCCTTCGGGTGCTTGTAGCGCGCGAGACGATCGTTGAGGAAGCTGCTCAGCTCCTCGATGGTCAGGTCCACGGCTGAACCTGGCGCCATCGCGACGATCGCTACCGGCACCTCGCCCCACTTGGCGTCGGGGCGACCGACGACGGCCGCTTCGACGATCAATTCGTGTTCGTAGAGGACGTTTTCCACCTCCGCGCAGTAGATGTTCTCTCCGCCGGAGATGATCATGTCCTTCTTGCGATCCACGACGTAGACGAAGCCTTCGTCGTCGACTCGAACGAGATCGCCGGAGTGGAACCATCCACCGTGGAAGGCGTCAGCGGTGGCGGTGGGGTTGTTCCAGTATTCACTCATCATCGTGGGCCCGCGGTAGACGATTTCACCGATTTCACCGGGCGCCACGTCGTCCATGTTCTCGTCGACGACCCTGGCCGAGATGGTCGGGATGACCCGACCGACGGATCCGAGCTTACGAATCGCATCCTCGCCGTCGAGAACGCAAGTGATGGGCGACATCTCGGTCTGACCGAAGACCGCGACATTGAATGCGTCCGGGAAGGTCTCGGCCATTGCCCGCAGGATCGTGTCGGACGACGGTGCGGCGCCCCACGAGATGTTCTTCAGCGACAGTGCTCGCGGTTGCGCCTTCTGTACGGCGCACACGGCCTGCCATTGCACGGGCACGAGGAACAAGCTGGTGACCTTCTCGGCTTCCAGAATGTCGAGTAGTTGACCCGGGTCGAATGCGCCGACCGGATGGATCACCGTGGTCGTGCCGAGTTGCAGGCTCGGCGCTATGGAACCGAGGGCTGCGATGTGGAACATGGGCGACGCGCAGAAGCCGATGGAATCGGCATTGAACAGGTGGAAGGCCCTGATACAGGTCAATGCTTGCGAAGACAGGTTGGAGTGGGAGAGCACCGAGCCCTTGGGGCGACCGGTGGTTCCCGAGGTGTACATGATGAGTGCAGGAGTGTCGTCCGGGATGTCGACGAACGCGTGCGACTCGCCCTCTTCGCTGATCAAGTCCTCGTAATTCAGGCTGTCACCCTCGGCGGGGGCGCCTACGGTGATGGAGATGTCGATACCCTCGGACGCGGCTCGCGCAGCTCCGGCCAACGGAGCCAACGGTCCTTCGGCGACAATGACTTTGGAGCCGGAGTCGTTTACCAGATAAGCGACCTCGGGTGGTGTCAGACGGAAGTTCACCGGAACAGCGATGGCGCCCAGTGCGTTGGTCGCGAGCACGACCTCGAGGTATTCGGGGCGGTTGAGCATCAGGATGAGCACGCGGTCGCCGAAGCTGACGCCGCGTCGGGCAAGAGCGTCCGCCAGCTTCTCGACGCGTGCGTCGAGGGTGCTCCAGGTGATGGAATCGCCCAGGAATCGCAGTGCGGTGCGATCGGGAATCATCTGCGCATGCCTGGCGATCTGATTGTTCCAGTTGGTGCGGCGTGAACGCTGCGCCTCGGAGACTGCATCGGTGGAGGCCATCGATGGGTTCCTCTCATGCGTGGGTGATTGTGTGACTCAGGCTACAGTGAGCCGTCGATTCGTACAGTGGTTTTGTTAACGAAAATTCGCAGTGATTACTTGAAGTGGGGCGCGCGTTTCTGCAGCATCGCCATTGCGCCTTCTTTGAAGTCCTCGCCAGTGAGAAGTTCTGCCTGACCGGTATTTTCGAGCTCCAGCGCAGCATCGAGGCGGTCCAGTGTCGCCGCATTGAGTGCGCGCTTGGTGAGTTCGAGGGCGCGTCGGGGAGCCTTCGACGTGCGATCGACGACGGAGTCGACGAGTGCGTCGAACGCGTCGTCGGCGACGGTGCGGGACACGAGCCCGAACCGCTCTGCGTCCTCGGCGGAAACTCGCTCGCCCAGCAATGCCATCTCGGCCGCTCGGGCGCGTCCGATCGCTGCCGGTACCAACGCACTGGCGCCGCCGTCGGGCATCAGGCCGATGTTGACGAAGGAGAGGAGGAAATAGGCGCTCGATGCGGCGTACGTCAGGTCCGCGGCTAGAGCGATGGACACTCCGACGCCGGCGGCCGGACCGTTGACCGCGGCGATCACCGGGACCGGGGCGCTGGTGATGGCGCGAATCAGCGAAGTCGCCGCATCCATGACGACTTTCGGGTCTGCGGGGTTGACGGCCGCTGCGGCGAGGTCGGCTCCGGTGCAGAACGCTCGACCGGATCCGGTGATGACGATGGTGCGAACGGCCGGGTCTGCGCCGCCGTCGTGGACGGCAGCTGCGAAAGCAGTCATCGTGGGCAGATCGATCGCGTTCATCCGCTTCGGGCGGTCGAAGGTCAATCGCAGTACACCGTCGGTGATTTCGGAGCGAAAGCCCGTCTCGGCGGTGGCGGTCATGCCGCGCTCACAGCGGTGACGAATCCGGAAAGCCGTGAGGTGATGAGGTGTTCGGCCTCCGAGACCATGCGGTCGATCATGTCGGCGACGGTCGGGATGTCGTTGATTAATCCTTGGCTCTGTCCGGCGGACCAGATGCCTGCATCGAGGTCGCCGTCCTCGAAGACCTTGCGTCCGCGGGCTCCGGCTACCAGATGCTGAATGTCGCTGAACTGCGCGTCGCCACGTGCTTCGATGTCGACGACCTCGGCACTGATCGCATTCGCGGCTACGCGCGCGGTGTTGTGAAGGGTCCGGAAGATCAGCTTGGTGTCGCGTTCGGTGTTTGCGACAATCTGCTCTTTAACCGATTGTGCCACAGGGGATTCCACGGTACACATGAAGCGAGTTCCCATGTTGACGCCGTCTGCTCCGAGCGCAAGCGCCGCGACGAGTCCACGTGAATCTGCGATTCCGCCTGAAGCGATCACCGGAATCGTGAGTTGCTGCGTGGCCGCCGGAATCAGAATGAGCCCTGGTATGTCGTCCTCGCCTGGGTGCCCGGCGCATTCGAAGCCGTCGATGCTGACGGCGTCGACGCCCAGTCTCTCGGCTTTGACCGCATGTCGAACTGCAGTGCACTTGTGGATAACTTTCACGCCCGCGTCCTTGAAATGCGGAAGATGATCGATCGGATTGGAACCGGCGGTTTCGACGATCTTGATCCCGGATTCGATGATCGCCTGGCGGTATTCGGCGTACGGCGGCGGCGTGATCGACGGCAGAATAGTGAGATTGACGCCGAAAGGCTTGTCGGTGAGATCGCGGGTTCGAGCAATTTCCTTGACGAGGTCTTCCGGTGTGGGTTGGGTGAGGCCCGTCAAGAACCCGAGGGCGCCGGAATTTGCCGTGGCCGCAACAAGTTCTGCTCGTCCCACCCACATCATGCCCCCTTGCACGATGGGATGGTCAACGCCGAACATTTCGGTGAAGCGAGTGCGAATCATCTGCTCACAACTACTTTCTTACGGTCGGTCATTCGGCATCGAACCCTCTTGCGGGCGAAGAAAACTTCACGCCGCAGGGAACGAGCCCGCCAGCGGACTACGTGCGAGGTTATGCGAATCGTCACTAACATAACACCGCTGAGAGAGCGGGTGTCAAGACTCTTTTTCCGGAATCCGTCCGCCGCTACAACTGCGTTGTAGGGTTTCGGGTGAAGCAGTACCGGGCGCGAATTGCGACCTTCGCGACGGTTAACATGATCCGTTCGGACTCGCGCCCGTGGAAGTGCGGTGCAGCGGACGAAGGCAGTGCAAGAGAAAGCAACGGAAGTGGAGGGTCAGGTGCCCGGACAGACACGCGTCTCCGTGCGTGGCAGCGACCCTGCACCACGGACGCGTCCGAAGAATCGGAAGGCACAAATCGCGGCCGCTGCTGCGGAAGCATTCAGCGAACGTGGCTACCACGCGGTGGGCATCGACCAGATCGCAGCGAAGGTCGGAATTTCCGGTCCGGCCCTCTATCGTCATTTCCCCACGAAATACGCCCTGTTCGTCTACACCGTGAACAACCTGACGCAGGCGTTGTTGGATGCCAGCGATCCAGCTGTGCACGGAAACGAAAATCCACGCGAGCAGTTGAACTCCACGATGGTGGGTGTCATCCGCGCGACGATCGAGAATCGGCGCCGGGGAGGGCTCTACCGATGGGAGGGCAGGTACCTGGTCGACGAGGATCGTGAGCAATTGCGGGTGGGAATGCGCACGCTCAATCTTCGGATTGCCGAGCCGCTGGCTGCGGTTCGTCCGGAACTCGACCCGGCGGATGTAGAACTCATCGCGCCCGCCGTGCTCAGTGTGATCGCCAGTATCACCGGTCATCGATCTGCGTTGTCCGCCAAGCAGATCGAAGCGCTGATTCTTGCGGCATGCTGGTCCGTCATCGGCGTCGAATTGCCCGCTGCCGAGGAGGACGGCGCGAGGGCAGAGGCGTCCGAACGCAAAACCGGCCTCGTACGGACGTCGAAACGTGAAGTGCTGCTTCAGGAAGCGGTGTTGCTGTTCTATCAGCGCGGCTACCACGACGTGAGCATCGAGGAGATCGGTGCCGCGGCGGGTATCAACGCGTCGAGTGTGTATCGGCACTTCGCGAGCAAGGCCGACCTTCTTGCTGCGGCCTTCCACCGGGCGTCCGATCGTCTGACTATGACGTTGGGCTCGGCGTTGGCTGAGTCGGAGACTCCTCTCGCGGCCGTCGAGACGTTGGCGAAGATGTACGTCGAGGTTTCGTTCGGAACCAGCGAACTGTTGGCCGTGTACTTTGCCGAGATCGGTAGCTTGCCGGATCGATCACGGACCGAGTTGCGCAACATTCAGCGTTTGAACGTCGAGGAGTGGGCGCACTTGTGTGTCGAGGCGCGTCCGGAGTTGACGATCGTCCAAGCACGGTTCCTCGTCCACGCGGCGCTCGGACTGGTCTTCGACATCGGCCGAATCGTGCACTTTTCCTCGGAGAACTCCGCGCAGGCCCGCGTCGAGAAACTGCTGTCCGCGGCGCTCCTCGGGTAGTCCCGTCCGAAACAGTAGGTGTGACTTCACGTATCGCGGGTAGGTTCGTGATCGCAAGGCGTTCACCGAATCATGTGAAGACGGAAGTAGGGACAGCAATGCCAACTCGTACCGCACGCACCGCCTGGAACGGCACCCTCGAGGCCGGATCGGGACAGGTGGAACTCACCAGCTCGGGCGTCGCCACCTTCGACGTGTCGTTCCCCAAGCGCGCAGCTGAGGAGGCCGGCGGAACCACCAGCCCCGAGGAACTCATCGCCGCGGCGCATTCGTCCTGCTACGCGATGCAGTTGTCGGCCCTGATCGCCGAGGCCGGCGGGACCCCGCAGAGCCTCGACATCACCGCGGACGTGTCACTCGGCCCCGACACGGTCGGATTCAAGCTCACCGGAATCAAGCTCACCGTTCGCGCCGAGGTCGACGGCCTCGACGCCGACGGTTTTGCCAAGGTTGCCCAGGCGGCCAAGGAAACCTGCCCGGTCAGCAAGGCACTGACCGGCGTCGACATCACGTTGGATGCGGCCCTGGACTGATCATCTCGTGCTCGGGCGCCCCCTCCGGCGCCCGAGTGCGGTTGTGTGTGACGACCAGGTAGCTCGCGAACAGGATCGGGAGCACCCACAGGTCCGAGGGATCGCGATAGACCAGGATCGGCAAGAGATCTCCGCGGAATCCTCCTGCGGTCAGGCGGAGAAACCCGATCACCCACTCGTATGCGTCGCCGATCGGCGGTATCACCTTCACGGCGGCGAAGCCGATCCCCGTGACTGCGATGGACCAGGCGATCGCTGCTCGCCCCACCAGACTTCGCCTGAGCACCTCGAGAACCGAGAGCAGAAGCAGGGGAAGCAGGAACACACCGGCAACGTCGGACAGCTTGCCCGTCATCGTGTTCCCGAATGCCCCTTTGAGTACGTGGTCGTTGATCAAGATGACGGCCACCGAGACCAGTGCCCACGGATTCAGCAGCAGATCGCCCGGACGGTTCACGACAGGTTGATGGTTGCCGAGCCGGACGAGAACAGATCGCACTTGAACTGAAGGCGCAGACCGGTGGCGGCTTCGGGGACCTCGTACGCCAATTCGCCTCGCTTGGCAGCGCCCGGCGCGAGCTCTCCGTCGACACTCGACGTGCTGCTGTCGGTGAACGTGATGTTGTACGACTTGTTTGCCGAGTCCTGCAGTTCGAAGCACATCATCGACGAGACCGTCGACGGCTTGTCACTGTTGTTGGTGACCTCGGTGTCGACCACGACGTAGCGGTTTCCGGGATCGGCGGTGATGAACTGATTGGTCGAGACGTAGGGATCGACGACGCCGTGTACCTGGACGCGCCAGTCGCCCAGTTCGACGACGTCACCGATTCCGAAGGCGGCCGCAGGTGCGGCGGAAGAACCGTTGTCGTCGACCTTCTTCGCTTCGTCGGTCTCGCCCGAGGCGATGGTTGCGAACAGGGCTGCGCCGACGGCGAGGAGGGCGAGGGGAGTGCGGAGTGATCGCATGATGTGCGCCTTTCGAGAGTTGGTATGGCACAAGTCAACGATGTGAGGACTGCTCACCGCTTCGGTCGAAAGATCGGTCCGCCTCATCCTTTCGGTCGGAGCCTGGCGGTTCGTCCACCCGTTCGGCTGATTCGAGGCGTCGGTGGCGGTGGATACGCTTGCTCGGTGATCACCACCAAAGGAACCGTTGTGCGACGACGCGTATGGACTACCGCCGCTGTCGCGTTCAGCCTTTTCTGTTCCTTCATGACGGTGGGCATCGCAGGCGCGTCGGGAAATATGCCACCGGTATTGGTCGGTATCGGGTTCGTCCTGGGCGTGGCCGGTGGGATATCGCTTGTGTGGCGCCATCAGTATCCCTGGGTGGTTCTGGCGATCACGCTGGTCGGCCCGTTGTTCTTCCCCACCGATGCGACGGCGGCGCTCATCGCATTGTTCGCCGTTGCTCGGATCGCGCGTGGGCCTCGGCTTGCTGCCGCTGCGGCAGCTGTCTTCGTCGCGTGCGGAATTTCGTTGACCTACGACGCTTTTCGCAATCGTGAGTACTCCGTTCTCACGATGGGCACCGCGAAACCCAAAGACGGTTCGGTGGTTGTTCAATACGACGTCGCCATCTGGATCCCGTGGCTCGTCGCAGCCGTCATGGTCGGCATCGTCGTGGCGCTCTCGCTCCTGATTCGGACCAGAACCGAACTCGTCGAGGCCGAACACGTACGGGATCTTGCCACCGAGAAAACAGACGTGATGCGCGACGAGATGATTCGCACCGAGGAACGAACGCGGATCGCGCGCGACATGCACGACACGATCGCGGCCAGTCTGAGCCGGATTTCGTTGTTCGCCGGTGGGTTACAGGTCAGCGCGGCAGACAATCCCGAGAAGGTGGTCAACACCGCTGCGATGATCAGAACCACCGCGCACGAGGCTTTGGACGAATTGAAGGGAATCGTCGGAGTGCTCAGGGGAAGCGGTGATCGCCGCGAACACGGCGGGCACCAGGGGATCGACGCGATCGGCGATCTGGTCAACGGTGCACGCGCCGCGGGCATTCACTGCCGTCTCGAATCGGAGTTGCTCCCGGGTGATGTCGGAATGCTGGCGGGGCACGTCTGTTATCGCGTCGTTCAGGAATCGTTGACCAACGTCCAGAAGTACGCGAGCGACCAGATGCTCGTCGTTTCGGTGACCGGGTCGCCGCACGACGGAATTCGTATCCTCGCACGCAACAAGCTGAGCGAGCTTGCACCCATGACGTCGATCGGTTCGCGGTCCGGCTTACGCGGGTTGGCCGAACAGGCAAGAGAAATCGGCGGCAAGGTGGAGGCAGGCGCGCTGGGGGACGATTTCCTCGTCAGTTGCTGGGTGCCCTGGTCGTCGTAACCCTCCCACCCTCCGACTGTCGGGGGCTCTGGGTAATCTGAGCGCACTATGGACGCTGACTCGCGCATCACAGTTTTGATCGTCGACAACGACGCGTGGGTTCGGCGCGGGATGAAGGACATCCTGGAAGCAGCGCCGGACATCGTGGTGGTTGCCGAGGCCGAGGACGGCGATCAGGTCGCAGCCAAGGTCACTCGTTTTCGTCCCCACGTGGTGCTGATGGATCTGAAAATGGCACGGGTCGGTGGCTTGGAGGCCACGCGTGAATTGATGACCATGAGCAATCCACCGAAGGTCATTGCCATGACCGCTTTCGACGTCGACGACATGGTTGTGCAGGCAGTCGAGGCGGGCGCGCACAGTTTCCTGAGCAAGGACGCAGCTCCGCAGGCGTTCCAGCAGGCAGTGCGGGTAGTGGCGTCGGACCACTCGTTGTTCAGTTGCGATTCTCTGCGCGCCATCGTGGCCTCGTCGCCGCGTCGGCAAGCGCCCGATCAGACTCCGCTCGCTTCGCTCACCGAGCGCGAGCGCGAAGTGCTGACAATCCTGGCGACAGGCGCGGCCAACAGTGTCATCGCGGAGCGGCTGTACCTCGGTGAGACCACCGTCAAGACGCATATCTCTTCGCTGTTCGGCAAGCTGGGTGTGCCCAACCGCGTGAGTGCATCGTTGATCGCGTTCCGGTGTGGCCTTGTGACGTGACTCGGGACTAATCCCGACCCTGTTCGTTGTTGCACCTTCGGTGACTGATCAAATCGTGATTGACCAAGACGTGACCATCGAAGTGTGGTCGGACGTCGCTTGTCCGTGGTGCTACATCGGAAAGACCAGGTTCCTCTCGGCGCTGGATCGTTTCGAGAACAAGGACCGCGTCAACGTCATCTGGCGCTCGTACCAGCTCGCTCCGGAGACCCCGGTGGGAGAGGGCCGAACCGAACTCGACGCCTTGGTCGAAATGAAGGGGATGGCGCCTGATCAGGTACGTCAGATGTTTGCCCACGTCAGCGCGACGGCAGCCGAGGTCGGCTTGACCTTGGACTTCGACACCGTGATCGCCGCCAACACCTTTGATGCGCACAGGTTGCTGCATCTCGGGGGTGAGCGGCAGAACGAACTCCTCGAAGCGCTGTTCAAAGCGCACTTCAGCGACGGCAAGGTGATCGACGACCGTGAGGTGCTGGTCGAGCTGGCCGTGAGCGTCGGCCTCGACGCCGACGTCGTGCGCGAGCAACTGGGCTCCGATGCCGCAGCCGAGGCTGTTCGCGAAGATCTGTCCATGGCCCGCCAACTGCAGGTCAGCGGCGTTCCGTTCTTCGTCGCCAACCGTGCGGTCGCAGTATCCGGCGCTCAACCCGAAGAGGTGTTTCTGCAGTTGCTCACTCAGGCCTCCGAACCGGCCTGAGTAAGGCGAGCGGCACGAACTGCCGGGGCGTTCGAGAACGGCAACAGATGTGCACCGTCGTCGGGGCAGGAAAGCGTGACGTGCGCTGCATCGACGAACCGGTACGGCTGCGCTGCAACAACTCCGGCAAGGTTCTTGCGCAGACGCGACATCTCGGCCCGCGCGGTCACCGTGCGGGCCGGGTCACCGAAAAGATCCTGCGCCAACCGCGATGCGGTCAGTCCACGCCTCTCGGATCCGAGGAGAAACAGAATCTCCGCATGCCGCTGGGTCGGGCAGTAGGCCCATTCGCCCAACCCCGACGTGACGGTCACCGACATGTTCTCGGAATCGCGCAGATCGATATGCACCGTGGGCGCCCTGATTTTCTCGCCGGTGGCGATCGGCCGGACCACCCACCCGCCGGGAAGTGGATCCAGTTCGCACAGGCCCAGTGCCGGGAACCATGTCCTGCCGGGAGCCAAAGCTGCGGGGAGCAGCACGCGCGAGCGATGAGGTAGCGCATCGACCGCCGCTACCCAGCCATGAGTATCGATCACCAATGCCGGTGATCCGCTACGTGCAAGCATCGGCCCTGCAACAGAACGCAATTGATCGAGATTGTCCCGATGCTTGTCGCGTAGGTGTGATTGCGCGAGGCGTGCGACGGCGTCGACCAGAGCGAGTGTGGTGGGGTGGACGGTCTTGGCGGGACCACTGATGTCGACGACGCCGATGACGCGGTCGTCCCGCGGATCGCGGATGGGTGCCCCCGCGCAGGTCCACGGATGATGGCTGCGCGCATAGTGTTCCGCCGAGAAGATCTGAACCGCCTGTCGTGACACCAATGCCGTTCCGATGGCGTTGGTGCCGACGCTGTCCTCGGCCCAGTTCGCACCCTCGACAAATCCCAGACGCGCAGCTTGGTCCAGTACACGATGGGACCCGCTGCGCCACAGAACAGTTCCGCGAAGATCTGCGACGACCATGATGTTCTCACCGCTCGCGGTAACCGATTCGAGTCCACGCGTCACGTCGTCAAGCACGTCGTACAGTCCGGACTCACGACGACGGAGATCGAGTTCGGCGACGTCCATGGACGGTTCGACCCGGTTGTGTTCGGGGTCGATACCTAACTCGCGCAGGCGTTGCCACGATTGGCGGACCACGTCCCTGGGGCGGGCCGGTGCGCGGTCTCCGGCCATCGTCGCGTCGTACACCGCGGCGAGGGTCCTCGCGTAGTCGCGAGGATCCTCGCCGGGCGGCATCGCAGGCTCTGGCAACCGCTTTTTCAGTGAAGATACCGTTTTCAGTGAAGACGCCGCTTTCAGTGAAGACACCTCGGTCAGCGGTAGACGAGGCCGCCGTCGATGAGACCGGCCTGACCGGTCATGTAGTCGGAATCGGGCCCGGCAAGGTACGAGACGAAACCGGCGACATCGTCGGGGGTTTCAGCTCGACCCAGCGCAATTCCGCCGACGAACTTCTCGTAGGTGGCGCCCTCTGGTGCACCGGTCAATTCGGCGAACCTCTTGTCGATCGTCACCCACATGTCGGTGCCCACGACGCCGGGGCAGTACGCGTTGACGGTGATTCCGTCGGACGCGTATTCCTTGGCCGCAGCCTGAGTGAGGGCCCTGACCGCGAATTTTGTTGCGCTGTAAACACCTAACATGGCGAACCCGTCGTGGCCGGCGATGGACGACGCGTTGATGATCTTTCCGCGCCGACCCAGAGCTTGGAACTTTGCTGCTGCAGCTTGAATTCCCCACAGGACACCGTCGACGTTGACGCTCCAGATCTTGGAGACCTCTTCCGGCGTCGCGTCGGAGATCGGGCCGACGAGAGCGATTCCCGCGTTGTTGACGATGACGTCGAATCCGCTCAACTCACTGTGCGCGTGTTCGACTGCGGCGTGAACCTGCGCGCGATCGCTGACATCGGCGATAAACGTCGTCGCACGACGACCGATCTGTCTGATCTCGTCGGCAACCGCATCCAGCTTGGTCTGGTCGAGGTCGACCAACGCGATGTCGGCGCCGTCGTGGGCGAGGCGGAGAGCGATTCCGCGTCCGATTCCTTGGCCGGCGCCGGTGACCAGTACTACCTTGCCCGTGATGCTCATGCAGATCTCCTCGTAAGCAGTGAACCAGTCGGTTGTGAACCGGTGAGTGATTTGTATGTGACGGCGACCACAATGCGGAAGGGTTGCACCGTGTTGCAATTCCGGAAAATCGGACAGCAGTTGCAACCCTCGGCAACCCTCCCGGTACCCCGCGCGACGGTTCCATAGTTGCGCCACCACTTCGCGAATCATCTTGCGAGACAATCTGGGAGAGGGCACATGACCGCTACAGTCGACACACCCACGGAACCGGCCACGCCGAGCCGACAACCGTCACGCCGCTGGATCGGGTTCGGGATCGCGAACCTCGTGATCGTTCTCGTGCTGGCCGTGGCGAGTTGGTACCTTCTGGCCGATCCGACCACCAGTCCCTGGAGTTTCTATCCTCTGCCGTTCAACGCGGCGCTTTTCTGGGCAATCCTTTTTGTTGTGTTCATCGGCTTCAATTGCGAGTTCGCCGGCTTCGATCGACTCCCACAGCCGGCGAAAGGCTTGGCGATCATGGTCGCGACCGCGGCCTTCGCCGTCGTGGTGACGTGGCTCCTGGCAAACGGCTTGGGGAGTTTGTACCCGGATTTCGCGGCCGATCGTGAGGGCGGCCTCGGATATTTCGCGGGTGCGCTGTTCGTGCTCTTCGGCTTCGGGACCTGGGTGATGGTGGTCCTGAACTGGCAGCATCGGCCGTGGACTTCCCTAGGGATGAAGCAGCCGTTGGTGGGTTTGTGTGAGATCGCGTTTGTCGCCGTTCCGACGCTGGCGCTGTACTTCGTGTTCGGTCTGCCGTCCGTGTCGCTGTCCGCCACGGATCCGTTGATGACCGTCGACACCGTACTCGGGTGGTTCTACTGCGTCGTGGTGGTCGTGATCCTGACTGGCCAGACGCTCGACAACTGGCCGTGGCGACTGTTCGGCGGCGGCGGTAAGACGGCGCTCGCAGCCACGATCGGTAACTTCGCCGTCGGAACCGGCTTGTACTTCGTGGCACTTCCGGTCGTGAAGGTGTTGGTGGGAAGCGATGCCGTTGCCGAGTTGGGTGGTGTGGTCCATCAGTTCCCGGCGCAGCTCGGTGTGTGCTGGGCCTTCTGGATGATCTTCTGGGCCAACGCCTTCGGTAACAAGCCCACGGGCTTTGCGGACGGGGTCAACCTGGCGATCCGCGCGCTGCTCACGTTTGCGCTCGCGGTGGTCACATTCTTGTACTATTACCGCTTTGCGGCAGAGCACATTCTTCACGAGCCGGCAGTTGTCGGCGGATTGCACGGCAATGCACTGGGTTTCGTGGACTGGGCCGTGTTGTGGACGCTGTTCTACGTCGTGGGATTTCAGTCGCTGGGACTCGGCAAATTCAAGCCTACTGAGGGGTGAGTCGGTTGCCCGCACATCGGTGCGGGTAACCGGTATCGGGCGGCGGCACCGCGCCCGCTGATTGCAACAGACTGCAACGCTTGTGACCGGGGCCACTTATGGGATGTGCTGTGTGTCACATTCACAAACAAGGAGAAGTGATGACGCAAACCATCGATTCCGCAGTCACCCCCGAGGTGAAGTTGACGGCGGTGACACCTCAGGAACGCGTCGACGCCTGGCTGGCGGATTTCGAGTCGGCCCTCGCGGCTCGTGACATCGAGCGTGTGGCAGGCAAATTTGCACTCGACAGCTTCTGGCGAGACCTGGTGTCGTTCACCTGGAACATCAAGACCGTCGAAGGTCGCGAGCAGATTGCCGACATGCTCTCCGAGCGTCTCGACGACACCGATCCTTCGGGATTCCGGACCACCGAGACGCCCGACGAGGCCGACGGCGTCACGTCAGCCTGGATCGAGTTCGAGACTGCAACCGGTCGCGCGCACGGGCACCTTCGTTTGAAGGGAGATGAAGGTTGGACCCTGCTGACGTCGCTGCAGGAATTGAAGGGACACGAAGAAGGTAAGGGCACTCGTCGTCCGCGCGGCGCCAAGCATGGGGCAGACCCGAACCGCATCACGTGGGCCGAGCAGAAGGAGATCGAAGACCGCGAACTCGGTTACACCACACAGCCTTACGTCGTGATCGTCGGCGGCGGCCAAGGCGGCATCGCGCTCGGCGCCCGGATGCGTCAGCTCGGAGTACCGGCCATCGTGATCGACAGCCACGAGCGACCCGGCGATCAGTGGCGCGGACGCTACAAGTCCCTGTGCCTGCACGATCCGGTTTGGTACGACCACCTGCCCTACATGCCGTTCCCCGACAACTGGCCGGTGTTCGCGCCCAAGGACAAGATCGGCGACTGGCTCGAGATGTACACCAAGGTCATGGAGGTTCCGTACTGGAGTTCCACGACCTGCACCTCGGCGTCGTTCGACGAGAAGGCCCAGGAATGGACCGTCGAGGTCAACCGCAACGGCGAGAAGCTGACGTTGCGTCCCAAGCAGTTGGTGATGGCGACGGGTATGTCCGGCAAGGCCAACGTTCCGACGTTCCCCGGGCAGGACAAGTTCCTCGGCGATCAGCACCACTCGAGCAAGCACCCCGGCCCGGATCAGTACGTAGGCAAGAAGGTCGTCGTGATCGGGGCCAACAACTCCTCGCACGACATCTGCGGCGCACTGTGGGAGAACGGTATCGACGTCACGATGGTGCAGCGCAGCTCGACGCACATCGTGAAGTCGGATTCGCTGATGGATTTGGGCTTGGGCGATCTGTACTCGGAGCGAGCACTGGCCGCGGGCATGACGACGCACAAGGCAGACCTCACGTTCGGTTCGCTGCCGTACCGGATCATGCACGAGTTCCAGATCCCGGTGTACGACGCAATCCGTGAGCGCGACAAGGATTTCTACGATCGCCTCGAGAAGGCGGGCTTCGAGCACGACTGGGGCGACGACGGTTCGGGCCTGTTCATGAAGTACCTACGCCGTGGCTCGGGGTACTACATCGACGTCGGCGCGGCCGAACTGGTTGCCAATGGAGACATCAAGCTCGCGCACGGCAACATTCGTGAGCTGACCGAGAACAGCGTGATCCTCGAAGACGGTACGGAATTGCCTGCCGACGTGGTGGTCTACGCGACCGGCTACGGCTCGATGAACGGCTGGGTGGCGGATCTGATCGGTCAGGACACCGCCGACAAGGTCGGCAAGGTGTGGGGCCTGGGGTCGAACACCACCAAGGATCCGGGACCGTGGGAAGGCGAGCAGCGCAACATGTGGAAGCCGACGCAGCAGGAAGCGCTGTGGTTCCACGGAGGCAATCTGCATCAGTCGCGCCACTACTCGCTGTACTTGGCGTTGCAATTGAAGGCGCGTTACGAGGGCATCCCGACGCCGGTGTACGGACTGCAAGAAGTGCATCATCTGAGCTGAAAAAGAACTGCTGTGCGCCTTTATTAACCCCGGGGGGGTAATAAAGGCGCACACCAGGGT
>NZ_CAURKP010000074.1:0-25150 GCF_963525155.1 uncultured Rhodococcus sp. | reverse complement strand
CACCTGCCATGGCCGAGAAACCGATCAGCATCACCGCCGTCAGGGTTGCTCCTGCTACCAATCCCGGAACGGATTCGGGCAGTAGCACCTTGGTGATGATGTCTTTGTCGGTGGCGCCCATGGACCGCGCTGCCTCGACGCGTCCGGAATCGACTTCACGCAAGGCGTTCTCGACGACGCGCGCAAAGAAGGGCACCGAACCGATGGTCAGCGGGACGATCGCTGCCGTGGCGCCGAGCGCTGTTCCGACGATCGCCCTCGTTGCCGGGATGAGGAGCACCAACAAGATGACGAACGGCAGCGAACGGCCGATGTTCACCACGGTGCCCAGAACCGAATTGAGGACGCGGTTGGGACGGATTCCGTCGGGCGCGCTCGCGTGCAACAGAACACCGAGAGCGATACCGATGATCAGGGTGAGCACGAACGAGACACCGACCATGTAGAGCGTGTCGAGTAGGGCTTCCCATGCTTCGCCCAGGGAATCCTGCCAGGACGTCTTGTTCATGAGAACGTCACCTTCACTCCGCGCTGCGAAAGATGTTCTTCGACAGACTTTCTTGTCTCTTCGTTGCTGACGAGTCCCGTGTGCGAGGCGAACTCCACGCGAAGGCGACCGACCTGATGGGATCCGATGTCCTCGACACCGCCGGAGATCACGGTGACGTCGACGTCGAGATCTCGTGAGAGTTGGGAAATCACGGGTGAGGTGGACAGTGAATCGACAAAGGTGAGGAGCGCCGGAATTCCGGTCGTGGACGTTCGTACCGTTCCGGTCGGCAGTAGCGCCTCTCCGAGGGGTGAGTCCGGGTCCGCGACCAGTTCGGTGAGCGTTCCCTCGTCGACGATGCGGCCCTGATCGATCAGCGCAGCGCGATGGCAGATCCGTCGAACCACGTTGAGCTCGTGGGTGATCAGAACAATGGTCACACCGAGTCGTCGATTGAGATCGGCGAGCAGGTCGAGGATCGAATCGGTTGTGTCCGAGTCGAGGGCGCTCGTGGCCTCGTCGCACAGGAGGACGTCGGGTGAAGCCGCCAAGGCTCTCGCGATGCCGACGCGTTGTTTCTGGCCGCCGGACAGTTGCGAGGGGAAGGCGTCACGTCGGTCTTCCAAGCCCACCAACTCGATCAGCTCGTCGACGCGGGCACGTCGATCTGCCCGAGAGTATCCCGCCACTTCGAGAGGGAAGGCGATGTTGGCGGCGACCGAACGGGAATGCAGCAGGTTGAAATGCTGGAACACGACCCCGATCCGCTTGCGTGTGTCGCGCAGTTGCGCTGGACTCAGCGCGGTCAGATCGGTGTCGCCCAACAGAATTCGGCCACTGGTCGGGCGTTCGAGCAGGTTGAGGCAGCGCAGCAAAGTCGACTTGCCTGCGCCGCTCTTGCCGATGATGCCGAAGATTTCGCCGTCTTCGATTTTCAGGGATACGGAATCGAGTGCATGCAGAACTTTTGTGCCGCTGCGGTATTCCTTGGAGACCGATTCGATCGAGAAGACCATGACGGGTCTCGATCAGGTAGCGCTGGCCGGAATGACCGAGCCCTGGTAGGTCTGCTCGATGAACGTCGCGACGTCGGCGGACGTCAATGCCTCGGCCAACTTCTGTACTCGCGCATCGTTTTCGAGCGAGGTGCGTACGGTCAGGACATTGGCGTACGGGTTGCCCTCGGCCTTCTCGAGCACCAGGGCGTCCTTGGCCGGGTTGAGACCACCTTCGATTGCGTAGTTGCCGTTGATGATTGCGAGATCGACATTTCCGTCGTCGAGCGTGCGCGGCAGCTGCGGGGGATCGACCTGGGTGAACGTGAGTCCCTTGGGGTTGTCGATGATGTTCTTCTCGCTGATCTGCGTGATGTCGGTGCCGGGGGCGCCCAACTGCTGATCGAGCTTGATCAAACCGGCCTGCTGCAGCAGGTACAGCCCACGGGCGAAGTTCGTCACGTTGTTGGACAAAGCGACCGTTGCGCCCTGGCGCAGGTCGGCCACGTTGGTGACCTTCTTGGAATATGCACCGAGGGGCTCGACGTGGACCTTCGCCACGGCGACCAGGTCGTCGACACCCTTTTCCTTCGACCACGATTCCTGGTACGGCACGTGCTGGAAGAAGTTGGCGTCGGTGTCTCCGGCTTCGAGCACCTCGTTGGCGTCGAGATCGCCGGTGATCTCGCTGACCTCGATCTTGGTGTCACCGAGCAGGCCCTTTTCTTCGACGAACTTCAGGATCTCGGCGTGCGGAACCGAAGAAGCGACGATGCGAAGAGGTGCGTTCTCGTCGGAGGAGTTGTCGCTCGAGCACGCGGCTACGGTTCCGACTGCGACGGCGGCCACTGCGAAGGCAGCGAGGAATCTTCTGGTGCGCGAGCGTGACATGTGAATCTCCAAGACATAGCCGAACGCACGCCGAGATGGCGTGACAGTTGCTGAACGCTAGCCCGGTAAACCTCCCGTGAGGAGATACAGAATCACCGCGATTTTTTCATGTACCTATTGTCCGAGCAGGATGACCGGAACGTCCTCGGCAAAATCGACTACCAGTTCGCGACGCGAGAACAGCCAGGTGCCGTCGACCTTTTGGAAGCTGTCCTGGTAACGGATCTCGATCCGGTTGTCCCGGTGGCCCTCGCCCCGCGGATAGATGTGGTGGGCGGAGCAGTAGGCCTCACCGTGCGCAGTGGTGGGGCCGTCGAGGTCGAGGATCTGCTGCTCGACGATGTGCCGGGTCGAGTGCAGATGTGAGACGGCATCGACCACCGAACTGCTGACGACGGAGTTCCCACGTATCTCCGTCGGCGCACCCGTTCCGTTCAGTGCCGGCGGCAAGACGAATGCCACGTCGTCAGTGAAGAGAGCCGCAAGTGCAGTGGTGTTTCGCCGGTCGACGGCCTGTGCGTACCTGGCGGCCAAGTCGGTGAGAGCGACGCGATCCGAGGAGTCCATGCGCATATCTCACCCTATGTGACGCCGCTCATGTTTCGGCTTCCCGCTCATCGAGACACTCACAGCGCCCACCTGGGCATCTGGTTAGCGTCCAGGCCAAGAGTTGCCAGCCATGAATGCCATAGGAGAACAGCGATGGATCTGAGGGAATCGCCCGAGCAGCAGGAGCTCCGCAAGGAGTTGCGCGCGTACTTCGCGGCGCTGCTGCCGGAAGAGAAGCGTCGCGCGGCCGGCGAGCAAGGTGTGGGCGGCGAGTACTTCCGCGAGATCGTGAAGTTGCTGGGCAAGGACGGCTGGCTCGGCATCGGCTGGCCGAAGGAATTCGGTGGACAGGGACGCTCCATCGAAGAGCAGTTCGTGTTCTTCGACGAGGTTCAGCGTGCGGGACTGCCGTTCCCCTTCGTGACCGTCAACACCGTCGGCCCGACGTTGATGAAGTACGGCACCGAAGAACAGAAGGAACGTTTCCTGCCCGGCATCCTGGCCGGCGACATCGTCTTCGCAATCGGGTACACCGAGCCCGAGGCCGGCACCGACCTCGCGTCACTCAAGACTCGTGCGGTTCTCGACGGTGACGAGTGGATCGTCGACGGCAACAAGATCTTCACCAGTGGCGCCAACACTGCCGACTACGTGTGGCTGGCCTGCCGCACCGACGCGGGTGCCCCCAAGCACAAGGGAATCTCGATCCTGATCGTCCCCACCGAGGATGCAGGCTTCGAGTGGTCACCGATCAACACCGTCGGCGGCTTGATGGTGACGTCCACGTACTACTCCGGCATTCGAGTTCCGTCGAAGGACGTTGTCGGCGAGGTCAACGGCGGCTGGCAGCTCATCACGGCTCAGCTCAACCACGAGCGAATCGGCCTGGCGGCCATCGGTGGTCGCACGTACGGTCTGTGGAACCTGGTCCTGGACTGGGCCAAGGAAAACGGCGCCATCGACATCCCGTGGGTGCAACAGGACTTCGCTCGCACACACGCCAAGCTCGAGGCCATGCGACTGCTGAACTGGAAGATGACGGCGGCCGTCGCACAGGACACGCTCTCCGGAGCCGACGCCGGTGCCACCAAGACGTACGGGACCGAGACTCACGTCGACGTCTACCGCACCCTGCTCGGAATTCTCGGCTCCGCCGGACGCATCCGCCCCGAGTCTCCGGGCGCTCTGCTTGCCGGTCAGATCGAGCAGATCTCGCGTCAGGGTGTCGTGAACACCTTCGGCGGCGGCGTCAACGAAGTTCTGCGGGACATGGTCGGCACCATCGGCTTGGGACTCGTTCGCGAAAAGAGGGTCAAGTGAGCGACATTTCGGCGCAACTCGACGCTTTTGTCGGCCAGACTCTGGTTCCCACTACCTGGGGGCCAGACGAGGTCAACATCCCCATGATCCGGCATTGGGCCGAGACCATGGGCGATACCAACCCCGTCTACCTCGACGACGACGCTGCCCGCGCCACCGGTCGTGACGGCGTCGTCGCTCCCGCTCAGATGCTTCAGGTCTGGATCATGCGGACCTTTACCGACAAGATGGCGGGCAACGACCCGTCGCAGGTGTGGACCGATCTGATCGCCACCCTCGACGCAGCCGGCTACAGCTCTGTCGTGGCCACCGATTCCGATCAGGAGTTCTTCGCCGAACTGCGCCCAGGCGATCGCGTTAACTACACCGAGGTCATCGAGTCGATTTCGCCGGAGAAGAAGACCGGCCTCGGTGTCGGACACTTCGTCACGACGCTCAAGACCTACCGCAACGGTGACGATCAGGTTGTCGGCACCCAGCGGTGGCGGACGCTGCGGTTCAAACCTCAGGAATCTGCTGCGCCCGAAGCTCCTCGTGCACTGCGTCCGCGTCCGGCTCTCAACGCGGACAACGCTTTCTGGTTCGAAGCAGCCAAGGAGCACCGTCTGGTGATCCAGCGCTGCACGTCCTGCAAGACGCTGCGTCATCCCACCGGCCCGATGTGCGGGGAGTGCCGGTCACTCGAGTGGGACACGATCGACGCGTCGGGTCGTGGCACGGTGTACAGCTTCGTGGTCAATCACCACCCCAAGATCGACGCGTTCGACTACCCGCTCATCGTTGCGGTAATCGAACTCGAAGAGGGAACCCGATTGATCGCCAACATGGTGGGTATCGCGCCCGAAGATGTCGTGGTCGACATGCCCGTGGAACTTGACTGGATCGACGCCGACCCGGATCTGACGCTTCCCGCGTTCCGGCCGGCCGTACGCGAGGAGCACTGATGGACTTCAATTTCAGCGAAGAGCAGGAAGCAATTCGCGCACTGGCCGACGAGGTCTTCACCAGCAAGGCGACGATCGAGCGCACCAAGGAGATCGAACTCTCCGCTGAGCGCGTCGACCGTGAACTGTGGCGTGAGCTCGCGAGCACCGGGTTGCTCGGTATCGCCCTGCCGGAGGAGTTCGGCGGCGGTGGCCTCGGTTTGTCCGAGCTGTACGCACTGCTCGAACAGCAGGGACGTCACGTTGCGGCCGTGCCGATCTGGGAAACGACCCTTGCAGCATTGGCTGTCAACGAATTCGGCTCCGATTCCCTTCGCGCCGAACTCCTTCCGGGAGTTGCCGACGGCAGTCGATTCCTGACCGTCGGTCTCGAAGAGTTCGGTCCGTACACGGGCGGCGACCCACTGACCACGGCTGAGCAGGACGCCGACGGCAACTGGACTCTGACGGGTGAGAAGGCAGTAGTGCCGATGACTCACGTCGCGAACCTTGCTCTCGTTTCGGCAACCGCTTCCACCGGTACGGCACTGCTGCTGGTCGACCTGAGTGCCGAGGGAGTGACGCTCGAACAGACGCAGTCCACCAACTGGGAGATCTGTGCCAACGTCACCTTTGCCGGTGCCCCCGCGCAGCTGATCGGTGCTGCTGACGGCACCACGGTTCCGTGGCTGATCGACCGCGTTCAGCTGGCATTGGCCGCAATCCAATGGGGCGTCGGCTCGGGTGCAGTCGCGCAGGCCGTCACGTACCTGAACGGCCGCAAGCAGTTCGGCCGTCCGCTGGCGACCTTCCAGGCCGTCAATCATCAACTCGCTGACTGCTACATCGATCTCGAAGCGATGAGGGTGACACTGTGGCAGGCCGCCTGGCGCATCTCCGAGGGACTGGATCTCGGCACCTCGGTACTGGTCGCCAAGTGGTGGGCTACCGACGGCGGACAGCGCGTCGTGCATCGCACCACGCATGTTCACGGCGGCATGGGCGTCGACACCGACTACCCGGTTCACCGTCACCTGTTGTGGGGCAAGCAGATTGCTGCCACCCTCGGTGGTTCCAGCTCCGATCTAGCGCGTCTGGGTGCGCAGCTCGCATCCGGTGTGGAGGTGCTCGCATGACCGTACTTGCCGGTCGCAGTTACGCAGACGTCGTTGTCGGAGAGGCATTGCCCGAGTTGGCGATCCCGCTGACCCGCACGTTGATCGTCGCCACGGCAATCGCCACTCGCGATTTTCAGGACGTGCACCACGATCCGAGCCTGGCCCAGGAGCGTGGCTCGAAGGATGTCTTCATGAACATCCTCACGAGCAACGGTCTTGTCGGTCGATACGTCACGGACTGGGCCGGATCTGCATCGACCCTGCGCCGCATCGCCATTCGTCTCGGGGCGCCCAACTACCCGGGTGACACCATGACGATGACCGGTGAGGTCGTGTCCAAGGAAGACGGAGTGGTCGTGGTCAAGGTGCAGGGTGCAAACAGCCTCGGCAACCATGCATCCGGCACCGTCGCAGTCGCTTTCAAGGAAGAGGGAAGGCCCTGATGGCGATCAGCCCACTCTCGGGAGCCGCCGCCATCGTCGGCATCGGATCCACCGAGTTCTCCAAGAACTCCGGCCGCACCGAACTGCAGTTGGCGTGTGAGGCCATCGTCGCGGCACTCGCTGACGCTGGTATCGATCCGTCCGAGGTCGACGGTCTGTCCACCTACACGTCGGAGACGAACGGCGAAGCGATCGTGGCTCGCAACTGCGGCCTCGGTGAGCTCAAGTTCTTCTCGCGCATTCACTACGGCGGCGGCGCTGCGTGTGCCACCGTGCAGCAGGCAGCCATGGCAGTTGCGACGGGTGTTGCCGACGTCGTGGTCTGCTACCGCGCCTTCAACGAGCGCTCCGGTGTGCGGTACGGCCTTGGCCAGCACGATCGACCCATGGACAGCACCGCCGACCGCGCGGCATATGCGTGGATGACTCCTCAGGGATTGTCGACTCCCGCTCAGTGGGTCGCGATGTTCGCCCGTCGATACATGCACCAGTACGGTGCGACGAGTGAGGACTTCGGACGAGTTGCAGTGGTGGCGCGCAAGCACGCGGCCAACAACCCGGCTGCTTGGTTCTACGAGCGTCCGATCACACTCGAGGACCACCAGAACTCGCGCTGGATCGCCGAGCCGCTGCACCTGCTCGACTGCTGCCAGGAAACCGACGGTGGCCAGGCATTGGTCATCGTCTCTGCCGAGCGCGCAAAGGATCTGGCCAACAAGCCCGTCGTCATCAAGGGCGCCGCTCAGGGCAGTAGCAAGGATCAGCACATGATGACCAGCTACTACCGGCCCGACATCTCCGGTATCCCGGAGATGGGCCTGGTTGCTCGTCAGCTGTACGGCCAGAGCGGCCTGACACCGGACGACATCAACGCCGCGATCCTGTACGACCACTTCACTCCGTTGGTGCTTCCCCAGCTCGAAGAACTGGGCTTCTGCAAGCCAGGCGAAGCAAAGGACTTCATCCGCGAAGGCAACCTCGAGATCGGTGGACGCCTGCCGTCCAACACTCACGGTGGTCAGGTCGGCGAGGCGTACCTGCACGGTGTCAACGGAATTGCCGAAGGTGTGCGACTGGTGCGAGGCACGTCGACCAACCAGCCCGAGGGCGTCGAAAACGTATTGGTCACAGCCGGAACAGCAGTACCCACCAGCGGTCTCGTTCTCGGCGCTGTTTGAGAGAGGAAAGACAGTGACAACTTCGGAAGCTGCGAAGACCGCCGGCGATTGGCGTGGAGCCGATCTCGGGACCCGCACCGTGTCGTACACCGAGCGCGACGCGATCCTGTACGCACTTGCCGTGGGCGCCAAGGCGACCGAGCTGGACCTCGTCTTCGAGGATCAGCTTCGGGTACTGCCGACCTTTGCTCTGACGCTGGCGCAGTGGGCTCCCGACGCTCTGGGTTCGGCGGGCGCCTTCGACACCTCGACGGCACTGCACGGCTCGCAAGAGCTGAAAGTGCTTGCTCCGCTTCCGCGTAGCGGTGACGTGACCTTGAAGGCTTCGGTCGGCGAGGTGTGGGACAAGGGCGCAGCGGCCGTGTTCGAAGTGAAGGTGGAGTGCGAATACTTCGTCGCGACCTGGTCACTTTTTGCCCCCGGTGCCGGTGGATTCGGCGGAGAACGTGGACCCTCACGTCCGGCGGAGCCGACCGGCGAGCCTTCGTTGACCGGTGTGCTGACCACAGCGGAGAACCAGACGGCGATGTACCGGCTCCTGGGCGACAAGCACCACATCCACATCGATCCCCAGGCTGCGGCGCGGATCAACCAGCCGCGTCCGATCATGCACGGCCTGTGCACGTTGGCCGCCAGCACACTCGAGCTTGCTCGGGTCGCCGGAGTGCATCCGGCTGATCTTGTCAGTCTCGAAGGTCGATTCGCTGCGGCGATCCATCCGGGTGAGGCGCCGTCCATCGTTGCGTGGGGAACTCCCGACGACCTGGCCTTCCAGGTCACCAAGGGTGATCAGGTAGCGATTTCCGGTGCACGAGTGAGCTTCTCCGCTCGCTAGTCCCTCCAGACTCAACTGCGGGGTGCTTGACCCCTCGTCGCGCCCCGCAGTTGTTCGCACGAAGAAAGCAGCCCCTGAAGCGCATTCGCTCAGGGGCTGCTTTGTGAGTGATTCAGTCCTGATGGGTCGCCATGTAGCGAGCCGGGTATTCGCCGCCGCCGTGGACGGCGATGTCGGCACCGTTCACGTACGAGGAGAGTGGGCTCGCCAGGAACAGGCAGGAGTTGGCGATATCGGCCGGCACGGCCATGCGCTCCATCGGAATGGTCCTGGTGACCGCAGCGCCGCCGTCGGCGCCGTAGACCTCGGCGGCAGCCTCGGTACGGATCAGGCCGGTGGTGATGTGGTTGATCCGGACCTTCGGCGCCCATTCGAGGGCCAATGCCTTGGTCAGAACGAGGAGGCCTGCCTTGGCTGCGCTGTACGCCGCGGTTCCGGGCTGCGGGTCGATCGCCGAGACACTGCCGATGTTGATGATGGCGCCGCCGTCGTCCTGAGTCTGCATCACTGCATTTGCGGCCTGGGCAACGTTGAAGGGTGCCAACAGGTTCAGGGCCACGATCTTCTCGACGAAGCGGGGTGACACCGTCGCAGCGTCGGCGTCGGGGGAGCCGCCGGCGTTGTTGACCAGGACGTCCAGACGGCCGAAGCGCTCGACGGCATCCTGGACGAGGGCTGCGGCGTCGGCGGGATCGCGGACGTCCGTGGCGCGAAAGGCTGCGCTACGACCGTCGGCGGTGGGTAGGTTTTCGGGCTCGTTACGGCCACAGACCAGCACGTTCGCACCCGCGGCGAGGAAGGTTTCGGCGATGACGTAGCCGATGCCTTTGGTGCCGCCGGTGACGATCACCGAGCGTCCGCTGAAATCGACGGGGTTGGGCAGTGTCACGGTGGAGCCTTCCTGGTGCGGTGCCGAGCTGAATTGCCGCCCAATGTGATTGACGCGACGTGGTCGCACACCTTAGGGTCAAGCAAGTGCTTGGTTGTTTTGTAGGTCGAGTGTAGACGACAAACAGCGGCAGTCACCAGAATCGACCGGTCCCTCCCGCAAAAGGGACCTCTGCGTCGACGGACATTGGAGTGGTCACATGGGCAAGCTCGAAGGCAAAGTCGCACTCATCACCGGTGCGGGTCAGGGAATCGGGCAGGGGATTGCCCTGGCCTTGGCCAAAGAGGGCGCCGTGATCGCCGTTTCCGGCCGCACCGAATCCAAGTTGCACACCACGTGCGGACTACTGGCTGACATCGGTGCGCGCGGTGAGGCGGTGGTCTGCGACGTCAGCAAGAAGGACGACATCACCGACGCCGTGGACCGTACCGTCGAACTGTTCGGCGGAATCGACATCCTGGTCAACAACGCCAACGACTGCAAGCCCGGCCCACTCTTGAGCGTGCTCGACGAAGACTTCGAGCGTTCCTTCGCGACGGGGCCGCTCGCCACCCTGCGCATGATGCAGGCGTCGTACCCCCACATGAACAGTCGTGGCGGTGGCGTCATCATCAACATGGTCACCTCGGCGGCGGTTCGCTGGGATGCCAGTAACTACGGCGCTTACGGTTCCATCAAAGAAGGCATGCGCTCGTTGACCCGCGCTGCCGCCTGTGAATGGGGCAAGGACAACATTCGCGTTCTCAATGTTGCCCCGCACGCCAAGACTCCCGCGTTGCAGTGGTGGATGGAAAAGAATCCCGACGAGGCAGCGGCATTTGTCGCAGGTATTCCGCTGGGACGCGTCGGAGACCCCGAGGCCGACATCGGTCGTGCCGTCGTCTTCCTCGTCAGCGAAGACGCCGGCTACCTCACGGGTGCCACGATCCCGCTCGACGGCGGCCAGTCGCGCTGGGGCTGACCGCCATCGACCCGATCAGGTCATCACGGCGCCGCCGTCGACGGCAATCGTCTGCCCGGTGACGTTGCGAGCCTTGTCGCTGAGCAAGAAGGCGACCATCTCGGCGATGTCTCCGGGCGTCTGAGCTCGACCCATCGGAACCATCTGTGCGACAAAAGAATCGAAGACGTCAGCATCGGAAACATCTGTGAGCGAGGGATCGCGTCGACGCAGTTCCTTGATGGTTCGAAGCCACATGTCGGTGAGGATCAGGCCGGGCATGACCGTATTCGAACGGAGTCCTCGAGTCGCACCGATCCGGGCGACGCTGTGACTCATCTCGATCACGGCGGCCTTCGACGGTCCGTAGTGCGCGAGCATGTCACCGCCCAAGCGGGCACCGATCGACGCGATGTTGACGATCGCTGCCGGACCCTCGGTTCTGCTCACGAATTCGCGGCACATCAGGAAGCTGCCCTTGGTGTTCACCGCAAAGGTGTTGTCCCACTGGTCTTCGGTGATCTCGAGGAACGGAGTGAAGACGCCGATTCCGGCGCCGTTGACGAGTGCAGTCGGGCTTCCGGCCGATGCAGCCACGTCGAAGGCGTTCTTGACGTCACCTTCACGTCGAACATCGCATCGTGCCGTGTGGACTGCTACGCCAAGGCTTTCCAGGCGTGCTGCGGTGTCGCCGAGTGCAGCCTCTTCGATGTCGAGGAGAAGCAGGGTGCCGAAGTCCTCCGCAAGGCGCTCGGCAATAGCGGCGCCCAACCCGGCAGCTGCGCCGGTGACAATGGCTACGGGCGCGCTCACGGCAGGTGCGTTTCGAGCAGTGGGGCAAGCAGTTCGGCTGCGCGCGCCGCCGTGATGACCTCGCTCGGGTCCACCTTGGTCACGACTTTCGAAGCAGAATCTTCGTAGACATGCTCACCGATGAGTCGCCCCTGCTCGTCGTACGGCCAGACAAATGCCAAGGTCCGACGCACGAGATACCAACCGTCGGGGTCGATGTCCGACGACTGTTCGGGGGCTGCGGGGGTGGATCCACCCGATTCGTGCACCGCGCCGAACACCCCGTCTCCCAGAATCGATCCTGGGACGAATTGACTGAAGAGAGTCTCACCCGAGAATCCGCTGTCGGAGACCGCGAAGTCGGACTGTCCGGTCCACATGACAAGGGTGTCCGTCTCGGCGAGTGACTGGTAGAAGTTGGTGACGGCGTCCATGCCGTCCAGAACAATCGACTGCCCGTCTTCGAACAACCGGTAGACGGGTTCTTCGACGGTCATGTCGGGCGAGAGGATTTCCTTGTAACGACCGGAGACCTCGAGCAATGCGTGGCGCCGGTAGTTTCGGAGGATCTTCTGGTGCCGCGGATTGTCGATGGTTTCCAATTGCTTTTCGACGCCATCCATCATGTGGACGAATTCGTGCTCGTACTTGCTCATCACATCTCCTGGTTTCGCGGATTCGGCGGGCTGTCCGGATCTGCGACAACTGTGACCTGACGTGGCATTCGCTGTACATGTAGAACTTCGTTCGACAATTGCCGGTTTGCTTAACTCCGCTGTTCAGATACCGTGATGGTCATCACTTTGCTGGCGAACAGCGGCCTAAGACAACCGAATGGACGGTAATGAAAAAGGCGAGAAGAGGTGAAGATCTGAATCTGCGGTTGGTGTCCTCGTTGCTCGTCGTCGTGGCGGAAGGGCACTTCGGCCGAGCGGCAGACCGGTTGTTCGTCACGGCGCCTGCTCTCAGTCAGCAGATTCGTCGACTCGAGGAACAGGTGGGTGTCGAGTTGGTTGATCGCAGTTCGCACCCGGTGGTGCTCACCGCCGCGGGTGAGGTGTTCGTCGCGGATGCGCGGCCCGCTCTCGAGTTTGCCGTTCGCGCGATGAACGGTCTCGACGCACTCGAGCGTCGGCGGGCCAGGCGGTTGCGGATCGGATTCATCAACGGGGCTGCCGGGAGTTTGGGGCGTGCGGTGATCGATTCGTTGCATGCGGAGGTGGAGCTCGTCCAGTTGGATTGGTCCCAACAGGTTTCGGCGGTGGCGAGCGCGACCGTCGACGCGGCCTTCGTGCGACCGCCACTGCCGGTGCTCGACGGTGTGGTGCTCGAACGGATAGGCGTCGAACCGCGGGTGGTGGCTCTGCCTCGAGGGCACCAACTGGCGGGTCGCGCGAGCATCGAGATTTCTGAAATAGATGGGACTGTGCAGGTTTCGAGTGACGGCGCACCACCCGAATGGGTGAAATGGTGGTCGGTGGACCCGCGCCCCAGTGGTGTACCCGTCCGGTACGGTCCCTCGGTCCGCACGATGGACGAAGCGCTCGAGGTTGTCGCCAACGGTCGGGCGGTGGTGATAACGGCAGCAACCATTGCCGAGTACTACACCCGCTCGGATATCAGTTTCGTGCGCATTTCCGACATCGAGCAGTGTTCGATCGATCTGTGTACCCGCGAGGGCGACAGCAGTCCGGCAGTGATCGAGCTACGCAAAGCTGTTTCAGCCCTCGGTGCCGCCAGGTGATTGCCGTGTCCTGATGTGATGCGCATGTACTCGGATGAAATACGCATTCTTGCCGTCTTCGTTTTAGTCAGTTAGACTAAAACCATGAAAACGATCAGCACGGCACTTGAAATCGTCGAGGCAGCACGAGTTTCGGCCGATGTGTTCGGGGGAGACTCCGGCGATCTCGACACCCGTCGCGCTGCGAAGCGTCGTTTTCATCGGCTCGCCTCCGCCATTCATCCGGACCGGGCGAAGCCCGAGGATCGGGTGCGATACTCGGCCGCAACATCTCGATTGAACGAGCTTTACCGCAGTTGGACAGCGGAGTTCGAGCCGGCAGATTCTCGACCCGTTTATGTCGGCGAGCGGGGCGAGTACATGTTGGGTGGACTGGTAGCGCGCGGCTCGGTCGCTAACCTGTACCGGTCCGATGCCGGTGTCGTACTCAAGATTCCGCGAAACCCTCGGGCGAACTCGATGATCGAGGCCGAACGGAATGTGCTGACGGACATCGAGAATTCGTGCGAAGCCGGTTGGGCAGTCTCGTACTTCCCGCGATTGATCGATCGAATCACCCATGTGGGCAGCGGCACAAGACGTCAGATCGATGTGCTGGACGATCTGACCGAAGGTTTTGTGAGTCTCGCCGACGTCCGTGAGGCGTATCCGGGTGGCCTCGATCCACGGGACTGGGCGTGGATGCACCGACGGCTACTTCGGGCTCTGGCAGCAGCGCATGCGACTGGTTGGGTGCACACCGCGATTACCGCGGAGAACGTGCTGATCGAGCCTGATCGGCACGGGGTGGTGCTGGTCGGCTGGTCCTTTGGCACCCGTACGGGCAGCCGCCCGGTGGCGACGATCGGTTCCGATCGTGATTCGTACCCACCGGAACTCGGCGAAGGAGCGTCTCCGGCCTGGGACGTCTACATGGCTCATCATTTGATGCTCCGAATGCTGGGCGAGCAGACCCACGAACGGATGAAGGTGTTTGCCGACGGCTGCATGCAGGACAACCCGAGATTGCGTCCCGACGCGGTCGACCTACTGGGTGAGTTCGACGAACTCCTCGATCTTCTCTATGGCCAGCGGACATTTCGTCCGTTCGCCGTTCCATCCACGAAAGGACAGTGATTGTCATGGGCTACGGATACTGGGACGACAACACCTATTTGGCGGGCAAGACTTTTCGTGCCGCACGCGGTGTCGACGATTTCGGTTACACCGATTCGCTTCGGTCGCGTCCGCGAAGCAGTTGGAAAGCGGACCCGACCCTCGACCCCTTCGGCGTTGACAAGCGTGAATGCCGGGACTCGGCCGGGCACCCCGATTCTCTCCCGATAGCAGTGCTTTTCGATGTCACCGGCTCGATGGGCGCTGTTCCTCGAATCATGCAGGACAAGCTCGGAAAGCTGCACGGGCTGCTGCAACGCAAGGGATACGCGGATGATCCGCAGATTCTGTTCGGTGGTATCGGCGACGCCGATTCCGATCAGGTGCCACTACAAGTCGGCCAGTTCGAGTCGGGTAACGCGATGGACGAGCAGCTTCGGACCATCTTCCTCGAGGGCAACGGTGGTGGACAGAAGTCGGAAAGCTATGAATTGGCAGCATATTTCATGGCGCGCCACACCAGTACGGATGCCTGGGAGAAGCGCGGAAGGAAAGGCTACCTCTTCATCATCGGCGACGAGCTGAACAAGCCGCGGCTCTCGGCTCGTCACATCCGTTCGGTGATCGGCGACAAGGTACGTCAGGACGTATCGGTCTCGTCGATCTACCGTGAACTCGAAGAAAGATGGAATGTCTACTTCGTTCTGCCAGATCAGTCGTCGTACTTCAACGATCCGGAAATCGCGGATCACTGGAAGAAGTTGCTCGGTGAACGCTTCGTCAAACTCGACGACCCCGCTGCGGTGTGCGAACTGATCGCGCTGACGGTCGGAATCGGTGAGGACCGCATCGACCTGCGTGACGGACTGGCGGATCTCCGCGACATCGGTTCAAGAGCTGAAGCCGAGACCGTCGGCAAGGCTCTCGCCCTGATCCCAGGGCGCAGCACCGCGACGGTGGCCGGGTTGCCCCACGATCTCGGAACCGATACGGACGATGTTGATTTCGCATAGAAGGAGAGCATGATGGAGCCGTTCGAAGACCGCGATATCGTCGTCGTAGACCTCGGGTTCGGAGATGCGGGGAAGGGAGCAACCGTCGATTGGCTTTGCTCCGACCAAGCCGATTTGGGTGTGGCCGCAGTGGTCCGGTTCAACGGTGGGGCACAGGCAGCGCACAACGTGACGGTCGGCGAGTGCCACCACACGTTTTCGCAGTTCGGTTCGGGAACGCTGTCCGGCGTCCCGACGTTTCTCTCGAGATTCGTGTTGGTCGAGCCCATCGCGCTCGCCCGGGAGGCGCGTGCTCTGGAAGCGCTCGGAGTTCGAAATCCGTTCGATTTGATACGGATCGACGCGCGCGCATTGTTGACGACGCCGATTCACGTGGCCGCCAACAGGGCTCGTGAGGATGCTCGCGGCGGTAACCGACACGGCTCGTGTGGCAAGGGGATCGGTGAGACCGCGGCGTATGCGCTCGAAGTTGCGAATGCGCCTACGGTGGGAGACTGCCGGCGACCTGATTCCTTGCGTCGTAAGTTGTCGGCGTTGGCCACATTCTACGGACCGTTGATCGCGGAGAGTCGCCACGGTTTTCCGCCGATCGACGACATGGTCGACATGTACGCGGAATTCGGTGCCGTCGTGGACATCGCCGACCCGGATGCGCTGGGCGCGTTGGGTGCCCGTGGTCGTCTGGTATTCGAGGGGGCACAAGGTGTCCTTCTCGACGAGTGGCGGGGGTTTCACCCACACACCACGTGGTCGACGGTCGAGCCGTCCAACGCGCGAGCGATGATCGACGAGTTGGGCCGGGACAGTTACGTACTCGGCGTCACCCGCACGTACATGACACGACACGGAGCTGGGCCCTTCCCGACGGAGGATCCGGAGCTGGCGAAGGTGTTGCCCGAGCTGCACAACGGGACGGGTGAGTATCAAGGCGGATTCCGGATGGGCCACCTCGACGAGTTGTTGTTGCACTACGCAATCGAGGTGAGCGGTGGCGTCGACGGTTTGGCGCTTACTCATCTCGACGCGATGGATCGCGCGCGGGCTGCAGGCGTCCCGATCCACGGGGTGCACGCGTACGAAGGATTGCCGTTCGTTCCCGTCGGAGAGTGGAAGGATCTCGATCACCAGCAGGCGCTGACAGATTCCCTGAAAGCCGTAGGGGTCGTGCCGAAGGAACTTCCGGCCGACCCGGAGGATTTCGCCCGGTATCTGAGCGAGGAAATGGGTGCGCCGGTAGTGCTGACCGCGAACGGTGCCGACCGGGTCGATCGTCAGATGCGATGCCCAGTGCCTGCATGATGGACGGTGTGGACCAGTCACTTGTCTCGATCGATGTCATCGCGCTCCGGTTCGGCAATCCGGAACCCGGGATGTTGCGATTTGCCGTTACTCCGCGGCAAGCGGAGCCGTACACCGGGCAGTTGGCGCTGCCCGGTGTACTGCTGGGCGCCGGTGAGCGGTTGCAGGACGCCGCCAGGCGAGCCGTGACCACCAAGCTCGGAATTCCCGACGAGAAGATCCTCGTCAGCGGTCAATTGACCGTGTTCGACGAACCCAATCGCGACCCCCGCGGTCCGACGCTCTCGGTGACCATGTGGGCAGTGATCTCGTCGGACGAGGTGCCGGGTTCGGCCGAATGGGTGAGCTGGGACAACCCGGGGGACCTTGCGTTCGACCACAATCGGATAGTCGCCGATACCCGCCCGATCCTTGCTGACACCCTGTTGTGGCGAGATCAGGCATTCACGCGGGCACTACTGGGTCCGTCGTTTCCGGCGTCGTACGCGCTGGCCGTGGCGGAGGAGCTTTCCGGTGTGCGTCCGGACCCGGGCAATTTGAACCGGACGCTCAAAGCGTTGCCAGGGCTGGAACGTACGGACGAACGAGTCCGGGTCAGTGCCACCGGGCGACCCGCGGTGGTCTGGGCGTGGACCGAAAACAGCTGACCTACCTCAGAAGTTGCCCCGCGCGGCCTGCTCACGCTCGATCGCTTCGAACAGGGCTTTGAAGTTTCCCAGTCCGAATCCCAGTGAGCCGTGGCGTTCGATGATCTCGAAGAACACGGTGGGACGATCTCCGATCGGCTTGGTGAAGATCTGAAGAAGATAGCCGTCCTCGTCGCGGTCGACGAGGATGCCTCGCTTCTGCAATTCCTCGATCGGAACTCGAACCTCTCCGATACGCGCGCGCAATTCGGGATCCTCGTAATACGAAGCCGGAGTAGAGAGAAACTCGATTCCTTCGTCGACCAGAGCATCGACTGCTCCGAGGATGTCGCTGGTCGCAAGCGCGAGATGCTGAGCGCCGGGACCTTGATAGAACTCGAGGTATTCGTCGATCTGTGACCGCTTCTTCGCGATGGCAGGTTCGTTGAGTGGGAACTTGACTCGGTGATTGCCGCTCGAGACGACCTTGCTCATCAGCGCGGAGTAGTCGGTGGCTATGTCGCCGCCCACGAACTCGGCCATGTTGGTGAATCCCATGACCCGGTTGTAGAAGTCGACCCACTGGTCCATCTTGCCGAGTTCGACATTGCCGACGACGTGGTCGAGGGCCTGAAAGATTCGCTTGGGCGCGCCGTCACGCTTGCGGTACGACGACGTCCGTTCGACGTATCCGGGAAGGTAAGGGCCGGTGTAGCGGGAACGGTCGACGAGGGTGTGCCGAGTCTCGCCGTACGTCGCGATGCTGGCCAGGCGAACGGTGCCGTGCTCGTCGGTGACGTCGTGCGGTTCGCTCAACACTGTCGCGCCTTGGGTGATGGCGTGTGCGATGCACTTGTCCACGTCGGGGACGCTGAGCGCGATGTCGCGGATACCGTCGCCGTGACGGCTGTGATGTTCGATCAGCGGACTTGCCGTATCCACAGCGCCCTTGACGACAAACCGGACGGCCCCGCTTTTGAGTACAAACGCGTGGTGGTCGCGGTTTCCCGTCGACGGGCCTGAATAGGCCACCAATTCCATGCCGAATGCGGACTGGAAGAAATGTGAAGTCTGCGTGGCATTTCCGACGACCCATTCGAGGCCGTCCCAACCGCTCACGGGGAAGGGATCGTGATCGCTGTCGTACTCGACCAAGCCGACCAACTGGCGCAATTGCTCCAGATCCAGGCCGGCCAGCTGTTCGTCGTCGGTGAGAGTCTGTTCGACGGTCATGATGAGTCCCCTCTGAGTGCGATGTACACAGCGCGGTGCTCGAGTTATGTTCGGCACTGCCAGTACAAACAGATAAGTCCTTCAGAGGTTGGGTAGTCAACGGAGGTAGTTGAAAGTAGACAAAGCGCCGGAATCCGAAGATTGTGGCACTGTTTTATAGGCAATGTGCATAGTTGAACGACGAGTGGAGCAGACGTGAATCTCGACGCAGTGGATCTGGCTCTGTTGGACGCGATGAACAAGCACCCGAGAGCCGGTGCGTTGGAGCTTTCGCGTCAGGTCAAGGTTGCGCGGGCGACAGTGCAGGCGAGATTGAAAAGGATGGAAGATGCGGGCGTCATCGCCGGATACGCGCCGCACGTCAATTTGGCTGCAGCGGGTTTCGGAGTACAGGCATTCGTGACTTTGCAGATCGCCCAGGGGGCGCTCGACACCGTCACAGCGGAACTCGAGGCAATCCCCGGTGTGCTCGAAGCCTTTGCCACCACCGGCTCCGGCGACGTGCTGTGCCGGATTGCCGCTGCGTCGCACGAGGATTTGCAAGCGACGCTGCTCGAACTGAATCGGTCGGGGATAGCCACCCGGTCGACCAGCGTCATGGTTCTCTCGGTTGTGGTGCCGCTCCGGTCGATGCCCCTCCTGCAGACTCTGCAGTCGGAGCAGACGACCAAGGCCCCGGCGTACCGACGAGGCGGTCAGTCTCGCTGACGACCCGGAGCCCAGAATCCCAGAACGATCGCGGATACCCACATGATCGCAGCGAGCGTGAGTGCTCCTTGATCCATGCCTTTGATGAAGGCTTCACGGGCGAATTCGGCCAACTGGGCACCCTGCGGCCCGGCTGCTTCGGCGACGTGGAGAGCTGCGGCCAGAGAACCGGATACCGGCTCCTTGGCCGGTTCGGGTAGCAAGTCGACCGCGGGCTGGACGTGATTTCCGTAGCCGGCGGCGAGGATACTTCCCGCCAGTGCAACGCCGATGGCGGAGCCGATCTCACGGGTTGCGTCGTTGACTGCTGAGGCAACCCCCTGTTTGGAGTCCGGTGCGTTGGAGACGATGGCAGCAGTGGCGGGGGTTGTCGACAAACCCAATCCAATGGCGGCCACTACCAAGGGAACACAGACTTCGGCATAGGTCGAACTGGCATCCAAGCGCGTCAGGAGTGCAATTCCGGTTCCGAGGAAGGCAACCCCGGTGGCGGTGAGAGCGCGAAGGCCGATACGCGGAATCAGTAGGGGAGCAACCACGGACAGCGCCATCACCGGCACAGCGATCGGCATCAGGGCGAGCGCCGATTGCAGGGGGGAGTAGTCGAGCACCAGTTGGAGATACTGCACGATCAGGAAGAACAAGCCGAAAGTCGCCAGGAATTGCAGGGTCAGTGACGCTGCGCCGCTGCCGAATGCACGATTGGCAAACAGTCTGACGTCCAGAAGTGGGTGGCGAGTGCGTAATTCGACCCAGCTGAAGATTGCTGTCATGGCGATTCCGCCGATTAGCAATGCGAGAACCACCGGATCGAGCCAGCCACGGGCGGGCGCCTCGATCATCCCGAGGACGAACAGGCCAATCGAGCCGGCGATCAGCGCTGTACCAGGTAGATCGAGTGGAGTTGCCTCCGTGTCCTTCGACGTCACGATCGTGAACGACACCACGAGGATGAGAACTGAGACGACGGCCAGGCTGACGAAAATCGAATGCCAGGACCATTTTTCGAGGAGTAGCCCGGAGACGACGAGTCCGGCGATTGCACCGGATCCTGCGACGCCGGACCAGACTCCGACGGCGCGGGCACGCTGCGCCGGCGGGAAACCTGCAGTGAGTAGAGACAGCGTCGCCGGCATGACAAATGCGGCGCCGACGCCGGAGATCACGCGGGAGACGATGATCCACGACGGTTCGTCCGCGAAGACCGGAATCGACGAGCCGGCAGCAAAAACGAGTAGTCCGAACATGAGCAGTTCTCGTCGACCGTATCGATCGCCGAGTGCGCCCGCCGGCAACAAGAGACAAGCCAGCGTGAGCGTATACCCGTCCACGATCCACGTGAGCTGGCTCTGTGTTGCACCGGTATCGCGGGCCAAGTCGGGAAGGGCCGTGTTGAGCGCGGCCATCGCTGCGACGACCAGCGCGACGGCGCAGCACGCGACCGTCAGCATCCAGATCTGTCGGATGGTCCACGTGGACTGTTCGAGCGTCGTATCGCTACTCACGAAACCTCCCGATAGAAACAAGACCATCAGTATCGTTACAAGAACAGCAGTTCCACAACCCCCAAGTGGGTATAACTGAAGTTGTGACGGTGGGAATCGACAAGCAGGGAATCGAACAGCAGGGAAACGACGAGGACCCGCGCAAACAGCGTTCCAGGTCCAGGTTGCTCGACGCAGCGACCACGCTGCTGGCAGAAGGCGGCGTCGACGCCGTGACGATCGATGCCGTCACCAAGTTGGCCAACGTCGCGCGTGCGACGCTGTATCGCCATTTCGACAGCGGCACGGAGTTACTCGCCGCGGCATTTGCACGTCTACTGCCGCCGGTGCCGGAGATGTCCGGGGAAGGTGACCTCCGCGCGCAGTTGCTCGAGTTGTTGACCAGTCAGGCCAAGGCCATCGAAAGCGCACCGATCCAGGTGACGGCGATGTGCTGGCTCGGCTTGGGGCCGGAACTGAAGGGTTATTCGAGCGTCGATGCCCTGTCCGCGGACAAGCCCGAATTGCGATCGCTGCGCCAGACGGTCTTCGAGCAATACCGACACGCGTTCGATCGGATCCTGCGCTCGCCGGACGCGATCGACGCGTTGGGGGAGTACGACTACGACGTCGCACTTGCTCAGTTGGTCGGACCTTTGGTGCTCACCAAGCTGGCCACGCTGACGCCTCTCGGGGAGGCTGCGTGTGAGCAGATCGTGGACGACTTTCTGGCTGCACGCGGAGTGTCGAGCTGAGAGCTCACGGCTCCAGATTGCGGCGTAGCACGTACTGCTCGAGCCTGTCGATGCCGCGCACTCGTCGCGGACGAAGGTGTCGCAGTTTGAAATTGGCGTCCGAGCCGAGCTGGGTGGCCAGCTCGGAGTCGATCAGCACGGTGCCGGGACGAGCAGAGCTGGTGAGGCGCGCGGCCTTGTTGACCACCGAACCGTAGAGATCTCCGAAGCGAACCAACGTCGGCCCCATGGCCAGACCCACCCGAAGCTGCGGATCGTCGTGATCGGCGAGGACCGCCTGCTGGATCTGCAAAGCGATCTCGGCGGCGTGGTGGGGACTTTCAGCGGCAAACATGACCTCGTCACCGACGGTCTTGACCACCCAGCCGTAGTTGCGACCGATGATTTCGGTGGACGCGGACTCGAACCGCTCGAGCAGATCGTTGAGTTCGGCGGAGTCGAGGCCGCGGGTCAGCGAGGTGTACCCGACGATGTCGGCGAAACCCACGACCAGAACACGACTCGCTACTTCTTCGCCCGGGTTTCCGACGTTGCGGCCCGTCGACGACGCGACGTGGCGCTTCCACACGTACGTCTGCAGAGATTCGACAGCGGGAATGATCTCGGCGCCGAGGCGCAGAACGATCTTCCGGATCGCTTCGGGCTCGTGATCTGCCGAGTCGGCGAGCTGGTCGATGATGTGTGTGCTGATCAGCGAGACCTGCCACTCAGCCAACCTCGACATCGACTGCCCCAGTGAACGGGCGGCAGCCACCTCACTGCTCTGCGAGATGACTCCTCGATTGACCATGTCGATGATCGTCTTGAGGGCGTTGGCGTCTTGCTGGGTGAACATGACGGCGTCGGGATCCTCGTCGACGGCAAAGCCCATCGCGACCCACAAACGATCGGCACGCTCGCGTGTCACACCGGCGAATTCCGCGATCTGCGATTGCGTGAAGCAGCGCGGTCCGCCGAGGAGGGACTCCTCGATGTCGGCTTGAATCCGGCTGAGCAGATGAGCATCGACGTCGACCGGATCAGCAGTGTGAGGTTCGGCAACGTGAGATTCAGCAGGGGCGGGTTCGGTGACCTCGTCGATCCACTCTGACTCCGAACTGCTCACCGTGCTCCTTATTGCCGCAACGAATTTCTGTCCACCATCTTCCACGCGGTGCCCCGAGAACAGTACTGAATTGGCCGAACCGTCTACGGATCCTCGGGCTCAGGCGGGCGGTGAGAGTCAACACGTCGGTGGCTTGTGCAAGAGTTGCCCCGAGAAAAGCACTGTCGATACCGAAATGCACGAGATACTTCTGAAAGGACCTGCGCATGCCACCCCGTAGACGTTCCGGCGCTGCCGCATCAACGCCGGATCACCTCACTGCGGACAATCTGGCAGCGCTCGCCACGGCTGTCGCCGAAGGCAAGCGCGCCACCGTCTATCTGCGCGAGGCGACTCCCAGCTTGGGGATCGAAGCCGGTACCTCGGCGAAAGTCGTGTCGGTGGACGGCAACACCGTGATGATCCGCCCCAAAGGCGTCAACGACGAATTGCCTTTCGAGGCAGAGGAATTGCGCATCAACCGCGTCTCCGCGGCACCGGCCAAACCGGCGCCACGGCCCAAACCAGTTGTGGAGTCCGAGCCCCTGATGGAGCCACTCGTAGAGCCTGTTCGACCGAAGCCGCGTGCGCAGCCTGCACCCGCTCCGGTACCGACTACCACTGCTGCCCCTGCCGCGACACCTCGTCCGGCCGTCAAGCGTGCGAAGAAACTGCCGGCCGGCATCAGCGTCACCATCCATGCGGGCGCGGACAACGACTGGAGCGTGACGGTCACACAGGGCGCCAAGCGTCCGGGCAAAGCAGTTCCGGTCGCACCCGATGCGGTCGAGCGAGCTGTCCGCGAGTTGGGTGAGCCCACCGCAATCGAGGCTGTCGAGTCCATCATCGTCGCTGCACGGGACATGGCTGCAGCGCGAGTCGACGAGTTGAGCCGTCAGCTCGAGGAGGCACGCAAGATGCTCGAGGCGCTCGGAGCTACCGACTAGACACGCTGCGTAGGTCCGCACTTTCCGGGGTATGCGTTTTTTGCAGCGGGGAGATTACCGGCGGAGAGATTGTGATGTTGCAGCGAATTGTTTCGGCTCTGGCAGCGTTGGTCTTGGCACTCGGACTCGGGTTCATCGTCAGCAGCAACGCTGTTGCTGCACCCACGCCCATGGGTGGTGGTTCGGGCATCATCATCGACAATCAGCTGGTCTGTACGTTGACCACTATCGGTCACGACAACGGCGGCAGACTCGTGGGTATCACCGCAGGTCACTGCGGTGGTCCTGGATCGTTCGTGATCCCGGAAAGCAACGAGGACGCAGGCGTGGTCGGCACGTTCGTCGAGTCGAACCCGGACCTGGACTACGGGGTCATCCAGTTCGATCCGGGCAAGGTCACACCAGTTCGAACGGTGGGCGCGGCAACCATCACCTCGATCGGCGCTCCGGCCAGCTTCCCGGCCACAGCCTGCAAGGAAGGCCGTACGACGGGCACGACCTGCGGCGTCGTCTGGGGAGACCTGAGCGCCGACGCATCCACCTGGACTCAGATCTGCGTCGACCACGGTGATTCGGGAGCCCCGGTCACGGTCGGGACGACACTGGTCGCGATGGTCAACGCCTACCTCTGGGTGCCGTGCCTGGGGCCGGAACTCGGCACCAACATGACCTCCATCGTGGACACGATCAATGCCCACGGAGGTGTCGGCGCCGGGTACCGGCCCATCTAGCGGCGGGCTGGGATCAGCCGCACACTGCTCCACCCGAGGCTGATCCCACGAGCTTGGAGTACTTGGCCAATACACCACGTGTGTAGCGAGGCGGCAACGGCTCCCAGCCCTTCTTGCGGGCTTCCAATTCGGAGTCGTCGACCAACAATTCGAGTTGTCCGGTACCCACGTCGAGCCGGATCTGATCACCGTCGCGAACGAACGCGATGGGACCGCCGTCGACGGCCTCGGGCGCAACGTGTCCGACACACAGGCCGGTTGTGCCGCCCGAGAATCGTCCGTCCGTCAGCAGCAGGACGTCCTTGCCGAGACCCGCGCCCTTGATCGCGCCCGTGATGGCCAGCATCTCGCGCATGCCGGGACCACCCTTCGGGCCTTCGTAGCGGATGACGACAACGTCACCGCCGGTGATGGTGCCGTCCTCGAGAGCATCCATCGCGGCGCGCTCGCGTTCGAAAACCCGTGCAGTGCCGACGAATACATCAGACTCGAATCCTGCCGACTTGACCACCGCGCCGCCGGGCGCGAGTGACCCCTTCAAGATCGTGATGCCTCCGGTCGGGTGAATGGGCTTGTTCATCGCCCGCAGGACCTTGCCGTCCGGATCGGGCGGGGTGATGTGCGCGAGATTCTCCGCCACGGTCTTACCGGTGACGGTCAGGCAATCTCCGTGCATGAGTCCCGCGTCGAGCAATGCCTTCATGATCACGGGGACGCCGCCGATACGGTCGACGTCCGTCATGACGTGCTTTCCGAAAGGCTTGACGTCGGCGAGGTGCGGGACCTTCGCGCCGACGCGAGCGAAGTCGTCGAGCGTCAGCGGGACGTACGCTTCGTGCGCGATCGCGAGGAGATGGAGCACCGCATTGGTGGATCCGCCGAATGCCATGACTACTGCAATGGCGTTCTCGAACGCTTCCTTGGTGAGGATGTCCCTCGCGGTGATACCTCGACGCAGGAGTTCGACCACGGCTTTGCCGCTCTCGCGGGCGAAGCCGTCGCGGCGACGGTCCGGTGCGGGCGGTGAAGCGCTGCCGGGCAGCGACATTCCCATGGCCTCGGCGGCGC